>JAISIZ010000042.1 GCA_031261785.1 Mediterranea sp. (in: CFB group bacteria) | reverse complement strand
AAAAAAGCCCGGGCTTTTCGTCTCATGCGGATTTGCATAGAGCTTTCGCGTCTCCGAGATAGAACCTTGCCTGACACCTCTTCGAAGGGTGAGAAAAAATGGGTGGCGCGTTGACGAAGTCAGGAGAATATACACTATTTATTTAAGGTGTCGCGAAGCCGCGAGGTGCTCGTGTTTTCCGCATGGAACCTTCGCGGAGCCACAATGCAATCATGTTCTCCGCAGGAAACCTTCGCGGAGCCACAATGTAACCATGTTCCCCGCAGGGAACCTTCGCGGGGCCACAATGTAATCATGTTCTCCGCAGGGAACCTTCGCGCCTTCGCGGAGGTTCCATGCGGAAAACATGCCAAGGCGCATACGCCGGGATAATGAATGGCTGGCGGAGTGAATGTTCAGACATACTCATCGTTTCGCCTCTATCGTGTAGCGAAAACTATCCGCCCGGTAATAACCTATATTATATTCCACAGGAACGTCATTCTCGTCGTACACGAATCTTTTCCTTATTAATATAGGGTCGCTGGCGTCTATCTCCAATTTCTCGGCGATGGATTCGCCGGCCAGGCGGGCGGAGATCTCCTCCTTGCTGGTCTTCACCACGATGTGGTATTGTTCCTCGAGAATTTCGTAGAGAGGTCGGATGAAATTCTCCTCGCCGGTCATCTGTATGGTGGGGTTGAAGTAAGAGACGAAGTAGACGAAAGGATACTCCTTTTTTCCCCGCACGCGTTCCAGCACCACGCAGCGCGTGTCGGTTCCGGCGGGCAGGTTGAAGAAAGAGGCGATCTCGTCGGTGGGGCGGCGGAAGCAGATGTGCAGCTCGAAGTTGCGGATCTCGATGCCCAGCATCTTCATCTCCTGCGAGAAGCTTAGCCAGTTTTGCACGCCACTCACGATGCCTTTTCGGGCTACTTTCGTGCCCAGTCCTTTCTTGCGAACCAACAACCCCTCGAACACCAGTTTGTTGATCGCCTGGCGTAAGGTGTTCCTCGATATGCGCAATTGTTCAGACAATTCCACCTCGTTGGGAAGTAGCTTCCCATTCTTGTACTCCTCGTCTTCTATCAACTGCCGCAGTATCTCTTCTGCTTGGATATGAAGCGGTTTATCGCTATCATGATCGATTTTCATTTCTTCGTCTTTTTAAAGTAACCGGGGACAAATATAGGCTTTATTGAAAAAAAAAACAAGTTTTGCTTGGATTTAATCTAAAAGCTCTATCTTTGCACAATATTTAATATGTATGAACATAGAAAACCTAAGAGTTCAATGAGAAAAGCCAATTATGATAAGTTTCCCTCCACCCCGATTCAAGGAAAGCTGGAGCAGGGCTGGGAGCGAATCCTCCCTTTATTAAAAGAGGAAACGGCTGGTCGGCACGCGCTGGCCGTGGAGCTGTACACCGGCGTTCACGAGGACGAGGTGCTCGCCGCTTTCGCCGAAGCGTTCGGCGGAAGAGTGATCGACACACGCCTACTGATGAAACCCGAGGCCGACATCATCCACATGACGGAGCGCTTCATGACAGACGACGTGCTGTTCGGTTACGTCACCGACCTGCGACTGGCCGACTTCTTCGACCCGGACAAGGTAGCCGAAGCGCGTCGACAGCTCGCGCAAACACAAGAGAGCATAGTCGTGATCGGCACGGGAGCCGCGCTGGTAGCGCCCGACGAGGCGCCCCTCGTCTACGCCGACATGGCCCGCTGGGAGATACAGCAACGCTTCCGCCGCCACGAGGTGAAAGCCCTGGGCGTGGACAACCGGGCGGATGCCGTGAGCCTGCAATACAAACG
This sequence comes from Mediterranea sp. (in: CFB group bacteria), assembly GCA_031261785.1. GTDB lineage: Bacteria > Bacteroidota > Bacteroidia > Bacteroidales > Bacteroidaceae > Bacteroides. Next base: position 13,997 of record JAISIZ010000042.1, on the reverse strand, counting down.
CGGGTACTTCAACGACTGGAGAATCTGCGACAGGCACAAGGAGACGCTTTTCGGGCGGGTCGATTTCTGGCTCGACACGCATCTGCCCCACCAACCTAAACTGATAGACCGGGAGAGCTTCTTCCGGGGCATCGAGGCCACGGTGAGCGCGCCGTTCCGCGTAGTGCCCTTTTTCGACCCCGCTCCCTGGGGAGGACAGTGGATGAAAGAGGTCTGCGACCTGGACCGCGACGTGCCCAACTACGGCTGGTGCTTCGATTGCGTGCCCGAGGAGAACAGTCTCTACTTCGAAATAAACGGCACGCGTTTCGAGCTTCCCGCCATAGACCTCGTACTGCTGAAAAGCAGGGAGCTGCTGGGTGAACCCGTGGAAGCGCGGTTCGGCAAGGAATTTCCCATCCGCTTCGACTTCCTCGACACCATGGGCGGGGGCAACCTCAGCCTGCAGGTGCATCCCACCACGCAATTCATCCGCGAGAACTTCGGGATGCAGTACACGCAAGACGAGAGCTACTACCTCGTCGACGCCGGTGAGGACGCCGTGGTCTACCTCGGCCTGAAGAAAGGGATAAACCCCGAGCAGATGGTCGACGACCTCCGGCGCGCCGAGCGAGGCGAACTGATATTCGACACAGAGAAGTACGTCAACAAGATACCCGCCAAGAAGCACGACCATTTCCTCATACCTGGCGGAACCATCCATTGCTCGGGAGCCAACAGCATGGTGTTAGAGATCAGTTCCACGCCCAACATATTCACTTTTAAGCTTTGGGACTGGCAACGGCTCGGATTAGACGGCAAACCGCGCCCCATCAACGTGGAACGGGGGGCACGCGTCATCGACTGGGGACGCGACACCGACTACGTGTGGCAACTGCTGCGCAACCATGTCACGCCAATGGGTCAAGGCGAGGGATGGGCGGAGGAGCGCACAGGCCTGCACCTCAACGAATTTATCGAGACACGCCGACACCGGTTCAGCACGACCGTGACGCACCATACCAACCATAGCGTCAATGTGCTCAACCTCGTGGAGGGCGAAGAGGTCGTAGTAGAAAGCCCCGCGAACGCCTTCAAGCCTTTCGTGGCGCACTACGCCGAGACGTTCATCGTTCCGGCAAGCGTCGGGGAGTATACCATCACCCCTCATGGGCTGTCGGCCGGCAGGGAGTGCGTGACCATCAAAGCCAACGTGCGCTTCTGACAGACAAACGATTCATTTATACTAAAATACTATAAAGACAACCAGATTTATGTATGAACAAGACCAACGCATCGTGATGACGCTGGACGCCGGAGGCACCAACTTCGTGTTCTCAGCCATACAAGGCTGCAAGGAGATTGTCGACCCCATTCGCTTGCCCGCCGCGCCCAACGACTTGACGCGCTGCCTCTCCACACTCGTGGAGGGATTTCTCGAGGTAGAGAAGCGACTGGCGAAACTCCCCGCGGCCATCAGCTTCGCCTTTCCAGGCCCGGCCGACTATGCGCACGGGATCATAGGCGACCTGCCCAATTTTCCCGCGTTCCGCGGAGGAGTGGCACTGGGACCATACCTCGAAGCGCAATTCGGCATCCCCACCTTCATCAATAACGACGGCAACCTGTTCGCCTACGGCGAGGCCATCGGCGGCCTGCTGCCCGAGGTGAACGAGGAGCTGCGTTCCGCCGGCCGTACACGCCGGTACCAGAACCTGATTGGCATCACCCTCGGCACCGGCTTCGGCGCCGGCGTGGTCATCGGCAACCAGCTGCTGACCGGCGACAACGGGTGCGGAGGCGACGTGTGGCTGATGCGAAACAAAAGATACCCCTCGCTGATCGCCGAAGAGAGCGTCAGCATCCGTGCCGTCCGCCGCGTGTACGAAGAGCGAAGTGGGACAGACGCCTCGGCACTCTCGCCCAAAGACATCTTCGACATTGCCGAGGGAACGAGGGCAGGCGACCGCCCCGCCGCCATAAGCAGCTTCGGGGAGCTGGGAGAGGTCGCCGCCGACGCCATCGTCAGGGCACTCGACATCGTAGACGGCCTGGTGGTGATAGGCGGCGGCGTGGCGGGAGCGGCCAAGTACATCCTACCCAACCTGCTCGAAGAGACGAGACGAACGGTAGGCACTTTCGCCGGCGACACGTTCCCCAACTTGCAAATGGAGGTCTTCGACCTCACGAACCCGACGCACCGGGCCGAATTTCTCAGCGAGGAAGAGGCATGGGTAAACGTCCCCCGATCGGACAAGCAAGTGCCATACCTTCGCCGAAAGAAGACAGGCATTGCCCTCTCCACCCTCGGGACGAGCCGGGCCATCGCCATAGGTGCGTACGCCTTCGCCTTGAACGAACTATCCAAGAAACAAATCCAATCCAAATAACAACAATCATGAAACAATCTAATCTATCGAACGCTCAAGCAGTCCTCCGGCCACTCCGAAGGATTGTCGCCAAACGGCTGTCGCAAGCCGTCATGCTGATCGTTTGCCTAAGCGCCGTCAGCCTCACGCTGCACGCCCAGTCGCCCACGATCACGATAAAAGGGAAAGTGGTGGCAGATGGCGAACCGGCCATTGGCGCCACCATCCAGGTGAAGGGAACCTCCATGGGTACCACCACCGATATCGACGGTAACTTCACCATCAACGCCCCGGAAAGGGGCACGCTGGTATTCTCTTATGTAGGATACCAATCGCAAGAGATCGCCGTGAACGGACGCGGGACATTGAACGTGACGCTCCGCTCCGACGTCGTCGCCCTGGGCGACGTGGTCGTGGTGGGCTACGGCGTGCAAAAAAAGATCAACCTCACGGGAGCCGTAGCCTCCGTCAACTCCGAGGAGTTGGAGGGGAAACCCGTGGCCAACGTGCTGCAAGCCATGCAGGGAACCACTCCGGGACTCATCATCCAGGAAGGCTCATCCACCCCCGGTAGCGTACCTTCCATCAACATCCGCGGCCTCAACACGATGAACAACAACGACCCGTTAGTCATCATCGACGGGATTGAAGGGTCGTTGGGCAACCTGAACCCCGCCGACATCGACCAGATCTCGATACTGAAAGACGCCTCGTCCACCGCCATCTACGGTTCAAGGGCATCCAACGGCGTAGTGCTGGTAACGACCAAGAAAGGAAAGAGCGGACGGACGGAAGTATCTTACGACTTCATGTACGGCCTGCAACAACCCACGTCGCTCCCCAACGTGGCCGACTCGTGGGTCTACGCCGAACTGTACAACGAAGCGGCCGTCAACTCGGGACGATCCACCAAGTTCACCCCCGAGCAGATAGCCGCCTTCAGGCAGGACGGGCCTAACGTGAAGTGGATAGACGAACTCTACAAGAGCACCGCCCCGCAAAGCTCGCACAACGTCTCCATGACAGGCGGCAGCGACCGCCTCTCTTACCTCGCCTCCGTGGGGTACGTGGACCAGAGCAGCCTCTTCGAAGGCCCCGACTACGGCTATCACCGCTATAACGCACGACTCAACGTGAACCATAAGGTGACCGACAACTTCACGCTGACCCTCACCTCGCAGTTCGCGCGCAACGACATCAGGGAGCATGCCTACTGGACCGACTGGATCATCGAGCAAGCCAACCGCATGCCACCCATCTACGACATCAAGAATCCCGACGGCACCTACAACTACCCCTCGGGCAGCAACTCCAACAGCTTGCAACGCCTGGAACAAGGCGGCTACCGGCAGAACGTGAACGACGAATTGCTGGGTACCATCAGGGCCGAATGGGAAGTGTACAAAGGGCTGAAGCTGATAGGCAGTGCCGGAGGGCGCGTATGGAACAACGCCCAACACGAGAAGCGCAACGCGTTCGAGGGGACGGGCGACACGGAAAATCACATCGCCGAGAACTTCTATCGCTCGCGCAACATCACCACCAACCTGATGGCGACCTACAACGCCACCTTCGGCAAGCACACCGTAGGCGCCCTGATAGGCTACTCCTACGAAGGCTTCCACGAAAAACAGTTCGCCACCACACGCATCACCGAGGATTCCAAGAACGACATATTCGTAGGTTCGCTAAGCGGCGACAACGTGAGCAACAGCGGCTTCGCCAGCGATTGGTCCATCTACTCGGGCTTCGCCAGAGCCACCTACAACTACGACGAGAAGTATCTCTTCGAGTTCAACATCCGCAACGACTACTCCTCATACTTCGCCAAGGGCAACCGCTCGGGAGTGTTCCCCTCCTTCTCGGCGGGATGGCGCGTCTCCGAGGAGAAGTTCTGGGACAACCTGAAGCCTTATATCCCATCGCTCAAGATCAGAGGATCATGGGGATGGGTCGGCAACAACCGCATCGGCGCCTACCAGTATATGCAGACCGTGACGGTGACCAGCGGCATCAGCTTCGGCGACAAGCTGGCGTCCACCGCCGCATTCGCCTCGGCCAATCCCGACCTCAAGTGGGAAACCACCCGCATGGCCGACATCGGCTTCGACCTGGGATTGCTCGACAACGACCTCAACATCAGCTTCGATTATTTCAACAACCGCACCAAGAACATCCTCGTCAACCTCCCCATCCCCGGTCTCTTCGGCAACGGGGCACCCATCCAGAACGCGGGCGTGGTAGGCACCAATGGCTGGGAGCTGGCCGTGAACTATCGCCTGAAGACGGGGCCCGTCGGCCACAACTTCGCCGTTAACCTCTCCGACTCGCGCAACAAGGTGCTCGATAACCGGGGAGCGGTGCTTATCAACGGCTCCGACGTACAGACCATCATCAAGGAAGGCTACCCACTCAACTCCTACTACGCCTATCGCTGGGACGGATTCTTCCAGAACCAGGAGGAGTGTGACGCCGGGCCGCACCTCGATGGCATCACGCCCAAGCCCGGCGACATACGCTATTTGGACAAGAATGGCGACGGACTCATCAAGGAGGACGACGACCGCTTCGTGGTCGGCAACGACTTCCCGCGCTACACCTTCGGCTTCACCTACGGACTCGACGTGCACGGCTTCGACTTCTCCATGATGTGGCAAGGCGTGGGCAAACGCGACAAGTGGATGCGGGGAGAAGCTGTGGAAGCGTTCCACAACAACAATGAAGGACCCGTGCTCGACTTCCACCTCGACCGCTGGACACCCTCGAACCCCGACGCCACCTATCCCCGCCTGACCATGGGATCGGAATCGGCCAACAATGCCGCCAAGTCCGACTTCTGGATACAGAACGCCGCCTATCTGCGCCTGAAAAACGTGCAAATAGGATATACCTTCCCCATGAAATGGATGAGCCGCGTGGGCATACATCAGCTACGCGTTTTCCTGAGCGGACAAAACTTGCTCACCTTCGACAAGATGAAGGGAGGATACGACCCCGAATACACCGGCGACGGCAGCGGACGAGCCTACGCCGTGGCCAAGACCTATTCGCTCGGACTGAATGTTAAATTTTAAACTCCACAGTAATGAAAACCATCATTAAGAACCTCATACTGTCAGCCACCCTCGCGGTGGGTACCGCTTCATGCATCGGCCTCGACACGGCACCGTACGACCGGGAGACCGACCTGACCTACTGGACCGAAGACCCCGAGGCGGCCATCAAGGCGCTGAACACCTGCTACACCACCCTCTCGAGCATGGAAGAGCAACTCTTCAGCGACGCCGCCACCGACAATGCCTACACCAAGGCACCCAACGACTACACGCAGAGCATCGGCAACGGCTCCTACTCCACCGCCAACTCCTACGTGCTGCGGGTATGGAACAGCCGCTACGCCGGCATCAGGGCATGCAACGAGCTGCTGGACAACATTGACCGGGTCCCCGCCCTCAGCACCGAGCTGAAGAACCGATATATCGGCGAGGCCAAAGTGATACGGGCCTACCATTACTACCAGCTCTACACCCGCTTCGGCGACGTGCCCTACATCGACCACGTCATCTCCATCGCCGAGAGCCAGAGCATCGCGCGCACGCCTAAAGCCACCATAGAAGAGAAGATCCTGGCCGACCTCGACGAAGTGATAACAGGCAACTACCTGCCCGCCTCTTACGGAGCCGACGACAAAGGACGCGTCACCCGATGGGCGGCGCAAGCCGTCAAGGCCAAGATATACCTGTTCGACGGAAACTGGGCGCAAACGCAAAGCGTGACGAACACCATCATGAACGAAGGCGGATTCTCGCTATTCCCCAGCTACCAAGGACTGTTCGAGATAGCCAACGAGGGAAACCAGGAGGTCATACTCGACGTGCAGTACCGCCCCGTGAGCCGTGAGCACAACCTCATGTACTTCTTCGTGCCGCCCTCGCTGGGAGGATACTCGCAACTCTCGCCCCTACAGTCGCTGGTCGACAGCTACATCATGCTCGACGGCACCACCATCACCCAGGCCGGCACCACGTACGACCCCAACCATCCGTACGACAACCGCGACCCGCGCCTGAAAGCCACGGTGATGTACACCGGCAACTCCTACACGCTGCCCGACGGCTCGGAAGCCGTCATCGACTGTGACCGCGATGGCGGACGAGACGGCTACGGAAGCACCTCGGACTGCACCGCCACCGGATATTACATCAAGAAGTACTGGGACAACACCTACCGGCTGACCCTACAATCAGGGCTGAACCCCATCCTGATACGCTATGCCGACATCCTGCTCATGAACGCCGAGGCACACGCCGAGCAAGGCACGCTCGACGAGGCGGTCTGGAACGCCACCATCAAGCCCATCCGCCAACGCGCCGGCTTCACGCTGGCCTCCGCCCTCGATTTCCCCGCCGGCGCCTCGCGGGAACAGCTCGTACAGACCGTACGCAACGAACGCCGCTCGGAGCTGGCTCTCGAAGGTGGACGCCGCGAGGACATCATCCGCTGGAAGATAGCCGAGCAAGTGATGAACGGATGGTGCCACGGATTCTACACCGGCGACGTGGTGAGTGCCGACAATGGATTTGTCCGCGTGGAAGAGCGCGCTTTCAGGGCAGACAGACACTACCTCTGGCCTATCCCGCAGACAGAGCGCGACCTGAACAAGAATTTGACGCAGAACCCCAATTGGTGACACGCGCAAGCCAACAAGAACGATTAAATCAAGAACGATTATGAAAACAAGAATAGGAATATGTTCACTGCTCCTCGTCCTGGCCAGTTGCCAGAAGGACTATGAACTCGGCACGGGATTTGCCGTGCCCACCCAGCTCGAGTCGCCGGGAACCGTGCAGCTCGACGTCACCTCGACCGCCATCGTCACCCTGTCGTGGACGGGAGGCGGAGCCGACGACGGAGGAATAGTGCTCTACAACGTGCTCTTCGACAAGCAAGGAGGAGACTTCTCCAATCCCTTGGCCACCATGAAGAGCGACCAAGGCGCGCTGCCCGAGCTGTCGCTCACGCACGCCATGCTCAACACCCTGGCGCGCAACGCCGGCATACACCCCGACGAGACGGGAAGCCTGCAATGGACCGTCACCGCCTCCAGAGCCGGAGTGGTGCGGCAATGCGGGCAAGTAGCCACGCTCACCGTAACCCGGGGCGAGGGCATCGACAACATCCCGAGCCAGCTCTACCTCGAGGGAACGGCGGCCGAGACAGCGGGACAAGCCTTCCGACAGGTGGAGGACGGCGTGTTCCAGATCTATACGAAACTCACCGACGGAGCCATCTCCTTCACCTCGGGCACCGGAGGCGACGCCTTCGGCTACTACATCGACGCCGAAGGCAAGCTGCGCGAGGGCGACGGCACGACGATAGTCACCACTTCCGGCGCCAACGTGGCCCGGCTCACGGTGAACTTCAACACCATGCAGATGAGCCGCGACGCCATCGCGCCCTCCGTCCGCTGTATATGGGCGGCCACCTACAACGACATCGCCGTGCTGAACTACACTTCGCAAGGGCGCTTCGCGGGTGAGGGCGACATCGTCTTCCTCGATCCCAGCAAGCCGAACACCAACCCGCCCAGCTGGCTCGGATGGATCGAGGAGCGTTACTATTTCATCGCCAACGTGAATGGCGGCGAACTTTGCTGGGGAAGGGCCGATGACGTCAGTCCAGAGCGTCCCGTGGGCGGCGAGCCGGCTTCCTTCTACGCACTCTATGAGTTCGCCTGGTCTCAATGGGATCACTGCTGGAAGATGAAGGGGTCACTCGACGGCACCCATGCCACCATCACCATCGACACCAACGCCGACGGGCTGATGATACACAGTTTTACCAATGTCACACCTATTTAAAAACATCAAGATCATGAGACTCTCAAAAACATTACTCACGCTCCTCCCCGCATTGTTCGTCTCCTGCACCGGAGACGCCGAAGAGAAATACGTCCCCCCCACCCCCATCGCTCCGCCCGACACGGGCACGGAAGTGGTGTATCACGAACGCGCCAAGGCGCAGTTCGACCTGATCAACCAATACTACCAGGTGCGGACGGGAGCCACGAGCGGCCTGTACAACGAGAACTATCCCAAGCAAGCGAGCGATAATTCCGCTTCTTTCCTTTGGGGATACGACGGGTTGGTATCGGGCGTCGCCACGCTGCAAGCGTTGGGGTACGACGTGAACTACACCGCCTTCATCGACCGCTTCGAACTCTATCACCGGCCGTCGGCCGGACAGGTCAATCTCCCGGGCTACGGCTCGCAGACCGACGGCGTGAACGGAGGCGGCACCCGCTACTACGACGACAACTCCATCGTCGGTCTCGACCTTGTGGAAGCCTACAACCTGACCAAGGACAGCCGGTTCCTCACCAGAGCGCGGCAGATCGTCACGTTCCTGAAGTCGGGTGAGGACGACATATTCGGCGGTGGCCTCTGGTGGGACGAGGACGAGAAGAACATCCCGGGAAACACCAACTCCAACAAGCCCGCTTGCTCCAATGGCTTCGCCACCCTCTTCCTGCTCAACTACTACGCCGTCTGCCCGCAGGACGAGAAAGCCGACGTGCTGGCCTTCGCCAAACGGCTGTACAACTGGGTGAAGACCAACCTCCGCGACCCCGCCGACGGCTGCTACTGGAACGACAAGCAAGTGGACGGCAGCATCAACAAGATGAAATGGACCTACAACAGCGGAGCCATGATATCCAGCGGCGTGCGCCTCTACAATTACACGGGCGAGCAAGCCTATCTCGACGACGCCATCGCCTCGGCGCAAGGCGCGTATAGCTACTTCGTCCGCCCGGCGGCAGGCTTGTCGCTGGCCTACCCCGACCACGACCCTTGGTTCACCATCAAATTAGTCAAGGCCTTCATCGACATCGAGCCGCACTACAAGGCCGCGGGCAGCTACGTCGACACCTTCGTCAAGTTCCTCGACCACGCCTACGACCACGCCCGATTAGACAACGGCCTCTTCTACGAAGACTGGACGGGAGCAAGCCCCAAGCGCGCCGAACAGCTGCTGATGCAAGCCGCCGCGCTCGAGTCGCTTGGAGTCGTCGCCTTATATAAAGGAGAGCACAAAGGAGAATGATTGAACCAGATCGCCACAAGCTTCGTTACTTAAAAAAATAGAAACACTTATGGACCATAAGGAAATGATAAGAATGACAAGGCGTGGAGCCACCATGTTGCTTGCGCTGGCCACCCTGATGGGCTGCCAATCGCCCAAGGAGGCGACCACACCCGACCTCACCCAGTACGTGAACCCCAACCTCGGGACCGTGCACAGTCGCTGGTTCTTCTATACCCCGGCGGCCGAGCCTTTCGGCCTGGCGAAACTCGCCCCGTCCACCAATGGCACCTACGGCAACAAGGAGGGATGGGAAGCCGTGGGCTACAACGACCGCCAGACCTCCATCGACGGATTCCCCTGCCTGCACGAGTTCCAGATTGGCGGTATCGCCCTGATGCCCGTCACGGGAGAGGTGAAAACCGTTCCCGGCACGCTGGAGAACCCCGACGAGGGTTTCCGCTCGCGATTCGACAAGAAGGACGAGAAAGCCGAGCCTGGCTACTACTCGGTGCTGCTGAAAGACTACGGCGTGAAGGTGGAGCTTACCGCCACCGCCCGTGTGGGATTCCAGCGATACACCTTCCCCCAGTCGGACAACGCACACATCCTCTTCAACATCGGCAGCCGCCAGGGCGAGAGCGGAGCGGTGCGCGACGCGTTCGTCCGCCAGGTGGACGGCAACACCGTGGAAGGATGGGTAGAGACGGAACCCGAATACGTGAAGAAATACCAGGCGGGATCGTCGGTCTTCATGTACTTCTACGCCAAGCTCGACAAAGCCCCCGAGTCGGTGAGCGTCTTCCACTTGGACAGCCCCGTGACGAGCGGCGACGAGGTCGAGGGAGCGGGCGCGGTATTGTGCCTCAACTACCGGACGGCCGAACAAGAGACGGTCAACGCGAAGATCGGCCTGTCGTACACCTCCATCGCCAACGCCAAGCTGAACCTCGAGACAGAGGCCGCGGAGAAGACCTTCGACGACGTTCACCAGGCCACGAAGCGGAAGTGGAACGAGAACCTCGGCCGCATCCTCGTCTCGGGCGGCACGCCGACGGATAAGGTGAAGTTCTACACCGGCCTGTACCACATGCTGCTGGGCCGCGGGCTGGCCAGCGACGTGAACGGCGCCTATCCCAAGAACGACGGCACGACAGGCCAGATTCCGCTCGACGCCGAGGGCAAGCCCACGTTCAACCACTACAACACCGACGCCGTATGGGGCGCTTACTGGAACCTCACGCAGCTGTGGGCATTGGCCTATCCGGAATACTACAATGATTTCGTCAACAGCCAGCTGCTGGTGTACAAGGATGCCGGCTGGCTGGGCGACGGCATTGCCGCCAGCCGATACGTCTCGGGCGTGGGCACCAACATGGTCAGCATCACGCTGGCGGGAGCCTACAACAGCGGCATACGCGGATACGACGTGGAGACGGCCTACCAGGCGGCGCTGAAGAACGAGCTGGGCTGGGAAGGACGCATCGAAGGAGCGGGCAAGATGGACGTGAAGCAATTCGTCGACCGCGGCTACGTGCCTTACGAGAACTCCCGGTTCTTCGGTACCCACCCCGGCGGTTCCAGCTTCTCCGTCTCACATACGCTGGAATACTGTTTCAGCGCTTACGCCGTGGCACAATGGGCCAAGGCACTGGGACGCACGGAAGACTACGAACGGCTGATGAAGCTGTCCGACGGCTGGGAACAGCTGTTCGACGACAGCCTGAAACTGATTCGCCCCCGCGTGCCCAACGGCGAATTCATCGACCACTTCAACCCGTTGGAGTCGTGGCGGGGCTTCCAGGAAGGCAACGCCATGCAGTACACCTTCTTCGTCCCCGAGAATCCCGCCGGCCTCATCGCCAGGATGGGCAAGGAGGTGTTCGACCATCGGTTGGACTCCATCTTCACCGAAGCGCGCAAGTCGATCTTCGGCGGAGGGAAAGAGAGCGACGCCTTCGCCGGCATACAAAGCCCGTACAACCACGGCAACCAGCCCAGCCTCCACATTCCCTGGCTGTTCAATTATTCGGGGAAACCCTATCTCACCGAGAAGTGGACCCGCCTGATCTGCGACGAGTTCTACGGTAGCACCGGCGAGCACGGCTACGGTTACGGACAGGACGAAGACCAGGGACAACTCGGTTCGTGGTTCGTGATGACAGCCATGGGCCTGTTCGACGTGCAAGGCGGCGCCTGCGAGCGACCCACTTACCAAATCGGCAGCCCGATATTCGACAAGATCGAGATCCGGCTCAGCCCCGTGAACGCCACCGGACGGACATTCGTCATCGAAACCCAAGGCAACGGCCCCGACGCCTACTACGTGCAGTCGGCCACGCTGAACGGGAAGCCCTGGGACCAATGCTGGCTCTATCGCGACGAACTCTATAAAGGAGGCGTGCTGAAGCTCACCATGGGCAACCAACCCAACGAGCAATGGGGAGCGACGAATCCGCCGCCCGTACCCGAGTTAGAGATGTAGCGGGAAAAGAAGCCCATGGAAAAAAGACATTCTATAGTCGCCATGTCGCCCGTGCTCTTCGGGTTCTTCATCATGGGGTTTTGCGACATCGTCGGTATTTCGTCCGACTACGTGCAACGCTCCTTCGGATGGTCACCCGCCATGACGGGCTTCGTCCCCTCCCTCGTCTTCATCTGGTTCCTGTTTCTGGGCATCCCCATCGGGAACCGGATGAACCGTTGGGGGCGCAAAAACACGGTGTTGCTCAGCATGGGCATCACCGTGGTGGGCATGCTGCTGCCGCTGGTGGTTTACGACAGTATCACCTGTATGGCCGCCTACGCCATGCTGGGAATAGGCAACGCCATCTTGCAGGTATCCCTCAACCCGCTGCTGAGCAACGTGGTGAAAAGCCAACGCCTGCTCACCAGCGGCCTCACGGCCGGACAGGTCATCAAGGCCGTGTCGTCGCTTCTCGGGCCGGAGATCGTGCTGCTGGCCGTGACTCGCTACGGCGAACAGCATTGGTACTATTGCTTCCCCATCCTCGGTGGCATCACCCTGTTGTCCGCGCTTTGGCTGGGATTTACGCCCATCGATCGGGAAGAAGTCCCGCCCGCCGGCCAGCAGGTCTCGGTAGGCGACACCTTCGCCCTCCTGAAAGACCGTGCCATCCTGCTTCTATTTCTTGGAATCTTCTTCATCGTGGGTGTGGACGTGGCGACCAACTTCATCAGTTCTAAGCTGATGGCTACCCGCTTTGGATGGGTGGAGGAGCAAGTGAAATACGCTCCGCAAGTCTATTTCCTCAGCCGTACGGTAGGCGCTTTGCTGGGAGCGTTCTTGCTCGCCCGCCTCTCCTCGGTGAAATATTTCAGGGCGAATATCCTGGCGTGCGTCGTCTCGTTGCTGATCCTTGCCTTTGTGGAAAACGACACGGTCAACCTCATTTGTATCGGTGGCGTGGGATTCTTCGCCTCCTCGGTCTTCTCCATCATCTACGCCATGGCACTCCAGGCCAGACCCGAGAAAGCCAACCAAATCTCCGGCTTGATGATGACGGCCGTAGCCGGCGGGGGCGTAGTCACGCCAATCCTCGGCCTCGCCATCGGAACGATAGGAATCGTGGGCGGTGTGTTCGTAGTGCTCGCCTGCGTGCTCTACTTGACCTATTGCGCTTTCGGGATAAGCGGGAAAATTTCGCAGCCCACGCACGAATAGGGATGAAAAACGACAGAAAAGCGAGTGAGCCAAGGCTTTCGGGCCAGGCTCACTCGCGGTGAAAAGAGAATTTTAAAGAGAGAATAAAGATTGTGTTGTCTGGGAAAAAGGAATTTATGCTTTATTTGACGCAGCGGACCGACGCCCCCATGGTCCGGTCATGGGCGCCGACAGTCCCGCTGTCGCGCGTGAAGGCGAGGCACACCTCGTTGGCCGAGTCACCGCCCGAGTACCTGCTGCCCGACCAGTAGTAGGCCCTCGTGCCGGGTATGGCGGCGAAGCCGGCATGGGCCGCCATACGGTCGCCCGAGGGAGGGAGGCTGATCACTTGCCCCCATTTGGTCTTCAGCCGGGCCACGTTATCGGGATATGCGGAGAGGAGGAACTTTCCGGCCTGTCCGGTAGCGTCGTTCGCGGGGGAGCCGGGCAGCCATTCGGAGGTCACGTTCGGCCTCCACCACCCCTCCACGTCGGGTTCTTCGCCCGTGAACTCCTGTCGCCCGTACTCCATTTCTTTCCGGGTAGGCATGCGCCACACCCCATTGGTGAGGTACGCGCAGATGTCGCCGTACCAGGGTCCCGTCTCTCCGTCCCGCACCGCCTTCCGGGGGAGGAAGTCGCCTTCCAGGTGGTCGGGAATGGCGGGGATGTCCGACCAGAGACCGCTCGCCACCGTGCCCGCCTCGTAGCCGGAGTTGTAGCCGGTGGTGGGGTTGGTGGTGGGCGAGTAGACCACCGTGGAGATACCGAACGCCACGTTCATGGGCACGGGCGAGATGCCCACCAGCGAGCCGCACTTGAAGAACACGCCCTGGTAATACGGGCTATTCGCCGTGGTGACGGAGGGAACGTCGCCCAGCGTCCCGCCGTTGGCGGCGTCA
>JAISIZ010000030.1 GCA_031261785.1 Mediterranea sp. (in: CFB group bacteria) | reverse complement strand
TGCTCGTAAGCCCGTCGGATAATCCCTTTGAAGCGAGTGCCATAAGTGACCTCGGAAGCGTCGCTACCATACCGCTTTTCCCATTCGAGAAGCTGGATGTTGAGCAAAGCGTGCAGGTTCTTCGCCTCATTGTAGCGCGTCTGGGCGAAGGAGATATGCAGCACGGGATACGCCGTCCACTCCGTCTCTAATCGCTCCATGGCCAATCCCTCGAACAGGTGTTTCTTTCCCTCGAAGTAGGCTTTCAGCGTGGAGAGCAGCAGGCTCTTGCCGAAGCGTCGGGGGCGGCTGAGGAAGTACACCTGGTTGGTGTTGGCCATCTGGTACACCAGCTCGGTCTTGTCCACGTACAGGTAATTGCGGGTACGCAGTTGCTCGAAGCTCTGTATCCCTATCGGGAAGATGCGGGTGGGTAATGCCATACTTCTTAAATTAAAAATTGAGAATTGAGAATTAAAAAATGAATGTACGGCAAATATAGGGCTTTTCGACGGATATTCAAGCCGTGGGGACGAAGATTTATGTATATTGCTGGTCTCCTTCGGGCAAGTCGGCGCCCGGCGGGGGGCTTCTTAATCCTTCGGGCTTACAAGTTCATCACCAACTCCTCGAACCGCTCCTTGTCGCCGGCGGATTTGTTGCGCATGCGGCTGCGGTAGTTATAGATGGTGGCGAGCGAGAAGCCGAGGAAGCGGGCGATGCGGTTGCTGTCCGTCACGCCGAGGCGGATGAGGGCGAATATGCGCAGCTCGGTGGTGAGCAGCTCGTCGCTCTTGGGGATGACCCGCGCCTCCTCGGTGAGCAGGGCGTTGAACTGGTCGATGAAGTGGGGGAACAGCTTGAGGAATGTCTTGTCGAACTCGTCGTAGAACGCCTTTCGCTCGTCCTTGATGAACTGCTCGGAACGGAGCGCCTTGTGCAGCTCTTCCCACCGCGACGCCATGGAGAGCTTGTTGAGCGAGCGCCGGTACGACTCGAGCTTCTCGAGGTAATCCACGCAGCGGTCGAGATACCGGGCGATGTACATCTCCTTGATCTTCCCCGTCTGTCCCAGCTCGCTGTTCATCGCCTTGAGTTGCTTGTTGGCCACGTAGAGGTCGCGCCGCATCACGGAGAGCTTCTTCATCCACCGGTAGAGGTAGAACACGGCGGCGAGCAACAGCACGGAGAGTACGCTGACGCTGATGAGCATGGCGCGCGACACCATCCGCTCCTTCCGTTCTTGCAACTTGTAGGCTTTGTCGATGATGGGGAAGAACTCGGTGACCTCGATAAACCTCAGCCGCGCGTTGCAGGCCACGGCATCTTCCATGGAGCAGCTCAGGTAGCGGTAGGCGCGGTTGATGTCGCCCCGCTCGTACATGAGGTAGGCCAGCTTCTGCAGGGAGGCGTACTCGCGCACGGCCGACTTCAGGTCGACGATGGCCGAGCGTATCAGCGCGTGGGTCTCCATCAGCGTGTCGCGTTTCACGCCGTAGGCTTCGGACTGCGTATAATAGAGGTATGCCTTGTCGCGCTCGTCGATGGTGGAGTCGTTGAGCGCCGTGGCGAGGAAGTCGAGCGCGTGGTCGGCCTGCCCCTCCATGATGGCTTTCTCGGCGATGACCACCGTCTGGTTGACGCTGGGACTTGGCGCGACGACCTGTATGAGCGAGTCGCGGTAGAGGTTGGTCCTCAGGACGAACTGTCGCTTGACGGGCTTGCTGGTGGTGTAGTCGGCCAGCCAGCCATAGCACGAGCGGTTGGCCTGGTAGTAGGCGATCTGTGTCACGGCGTCGAGCCGGTGCGAGTTGATGCCTTGCAGCAGGTGGAGCGCCTCGTTGTACATCCCCATCACGCCCAGTGCCGTGGCGCGGTCGATCTCGATCACGGCTTTCAGGTCGGGCCGGTCGAGTTGGGGGAGCAGCTCCATCTGCCGGTCGATGTAGTAGAGGGCCGAATCGACCTGGTAGTGCATGTAGGCGGCCGAGAGCGCGCGGTAGAGGCGGCAGCGCTCCATGGGGTCGACGGTGTGGATGAGTTGGGTCTTGATGCCGTGTACGCGCTTCTCCTTTTGTTCGTAGAACGCCTCTTTGCGGACGATGACCTCGTCCAGCTCCTCCAGTGCCGATTTACAGAACGGAGGAACCTCGGCCGACGCGTCGGACGGGATGGCCAGCCACACGAGTAGGCCGAACAGGCGGCGGAAAGAACTTTTTTCCATATCGATTCCTTTTTCTTGATAGTGGTGAGGCGAGGCGCGCCCCGCGCGCCCGTAATCGTTCACAAATGTAGTAAAAGGCTTCTGAACGGGCCGCATATTCGCCGAATTATTTTTCATTCCCACTTATATTTTTCCCTTGTCCGCGGATAGCCAACTACCTGTAAACAAGGCGAGTCGCACTTATATTTATTTGTATTCTCATTCTAATCGGCACGAGCTGCGTTTTTAGTGCCTACATTTGTTCCGTTATTCTTTCTAAAAACAACCTTAAGAATGTGACAGCGTATGAAGAGCAACGCAATGTGGATCATCACACTGATGGTATGGTTCGCCGGTTTCCAAACCTCGGCGGCCGCGTCTATGATTAAAAAGGTAGCCCCCTCCTTCTGGTGGGCCGGCATGAAGAACCCGGAGTTGCAAGTGCTGCTCTATGGCGACGGCATCGGCTCCTCCGAGGTGAGCCTCTCCGCCAACGACATCGTCGTCAAGGAGGTGGTTCGCCCCGAGAATCCCAATTACCTGCTGCTTTACCTCGACCTGGGCAAGGCCGGGGCGCAGAAATTCGACATCACGCTCAAACAAAACAAAAAGAAGACGGTGATCCCTTACGAGTTGCGCGAACGCGCGGCGGGCGCCGGTGAGGTGGAGGGCTTCGACGCGAGCGACGTGCTCTACCTCATCATGCCCGACCGCTTCGCCAACGGTGACCCTTCCAACGACGTCGTTCCCGGCATGTTGGAGCGGAAGATCGACCGCGCGTACGGCTTCGGCCGGCACGGCGGCGACCTGAAGGGCATCCAGGACCACCTGGACTATATCGCCGACCTCGGCGTGACGGCCATCTGGCTCAATCCCATCCAGGAGAACGACATGCCCGAAAGCTCCTACCACGGCTACGCCATCACCGACTATTACCAGGTGGACCGGCGGCTGGGCAGCAACGAGGAGTTCCGGCTGCTCGTGAAGAACGCCTCCGCCAAGGGCCTGAAGGTGGTGATGGACATGATCTTCAACCACTGCGGATCGGAGAACTACCTCTTCAAGGACAAACCCTCGAAGGATTGGTTCAACTACGACAGCCAGTACACGCAGTCGAGCTTCAAGACCGCCAGCCAGTCCGACCCGCACGCCTCGGCTTACGACCAGAAGCGCGCCGTCGACGGATGGTTCACCCGGGTCATGCCCGACCTCAACCAGCGCAACCCGCACGTGGCCACCTACCTCATCCAGAACAGCATCTGGTGGATAGAGTACGCCGGCATCAACGGCATACGCCAGGACACCCACCCCTACGCCGACTTCGACATGATGGCCCGCTGGTGCGAGGCCGTGCTCGGCGAATATCCCGCCTTCAACATCGTGGGCGAGACCTGGCTGGGCAGCAACGTGCAGATCTCGTACTGGCAACGCGGCAGCCGCCTGGCCGCTCCGCGCGACAGCAACCTGCCCACCGTGATGGACTTCCCGTTCATGGAACTCACCACCCGCGTGTTCGACGAACCCACGGGCGACTGGGACGGCGGCTTCTTCCGCGTCTACGAATACCTCTCGCAGGACTTCGTCTACGCCGACCCCACGCGCCTGCTCACCTTCCTGGACAACCACGACACCTCGCGCTTCTACCGCGACGAGGCCGACACCAAGAACTTGGACCGCTTCCGCCAAGCCGTGACGTTCCTGCTCACCACCCGCGGCATCCCGCAGCTCTACTACGGCACGGAGATCCTGATGGCGGCCGACAAGGCCGATGGCGACGGCGCCCTCCGCGTCGACTTCCCCGGCGGATGGGCGGGCGACACCACCGACGCGTTCACCGCCGCCGGACGGACGGCACGGCAGAACGAGGCGTTCGGCTTCCTGCGCGAGCTGCTGCGCTGGCGGCAACACAACCAGGCGATCGCCCAGGGCACGCTCAAGCACTTCCTACCGCAGGACGGGGTGTACGTCTACGAGCGCAAGCTCGGCGGCGAGTCCATCGTCGTCTTCCTCAACGGCAGGGACAGCGAGCGGACCATCGAGCTGGACCGCTACCGCGAGGTGCTGCCCGACGCGAAAGCCCGCGACATCATCGGCCGCGAGGAGATCACGCTCCAGGAGCGCCTCACGCTCCCCGCGCGCGGCACGCTCATACTCAAATTCAACGTATAATCATATAGTAACACTTAATACCAATAGTATGAAAAGGAATATACTCTTCCCGCTGCTGGCGTTCCTGGCCCTCGCGCCCTACGCCAGCGCGCAACAGAAGCTGACCTCGCCCAACGGCAACTTCACGCTGACGTTCCAGGTGGACCAGGAAGGCGCCCCCACGTACGAGCTGGCCTACAAGGGGCAGACCGTCGTCAAGCCCAGCACGCTGGGCTTGGAGCTGAAGAAGGAGAACGCCACCAAGACCGACTTCGACTGGGTGGACCGTCGCGACCTCACCAAGCTCGACTCCAAGACCAACCTTTACGACGGCTTCGAGCTGAAGGAGGCGAAGACCGCCTCGAAGGACGAGACCTGGCGTCCCGTATGGGGCGAGGAGAAGGAGATACGCGACCACTACAACGAGCTGGCCGTCACCCTCTTCCAACCCCTCAACAACCGCGACATCGTGATCCGCTTCCGCCTGTCCGACGACGGGCTGGGATTCCGCTACGAGTTCCCGCAGCAACAGATGCTCAATTACTTCGTCATCAAGGAAGAGCGTACGCGGTTCGCCATGACCGGCGACCATACCGCCTTCTGGATTCCCGGCGACTACGACACGCAGGAGTACGACTACACCACCTCGCGCCTCTCCGAGATACGCGGGCTGATGAAGCAGGCCATCACGCCCAACTCCTCGCAGACGCCCTTCTCGCCCACCGGCGTGCAGACGGCGCTGATGATGAAGACCGACGGCGGACTGTACATCAACCTCCACGAGGCCGCGCTGGTCGACTACTCGTGCATGCACCTCAACCTCGATGACAAGAACTTCGTCTTCCAGTCGTGGCTCACCCCCGACGCGCAAGGCGACAAGGGATACATGCAGACACCCTGCCACTCGCCCTGGCGCACCGTCATCGTGAGCGACGACGCCCGCGACATCCTCGCCTCGCGCCTCACGCTCAACCTCAACGAGCCGAACCAGATACCCGACGCCGAGCAGTGGGTGAAGCCCACCAAGTACATCGGCATCTGGTGGGACATGATCACCGGCAAAGGCTCCTGGGCCTACACCAACGAGCTGACCAGCGTGCGGCTGGGCGTGACCGACTACACCAAGGTGAAGCCCAACGGCACGCACTCCGCCAACACCGCCAACGTGAAGCGATACATCGACTTCGCCGCGGCCAACGGCTTCGACGCCCTCCTGGTGGAAGGCTGGAACGAGGGATGGGAAGACTGGTTCGGCAACAGCAAGGACTACGTCTTCGACTTCGTCACCCCCTATCCCGACTTCGACGTGAAGGCCATCCGCGACTACGCCGCCTCGAAAGGCGTGCGCATGGTCATGCACCACGAGACCTCCTCGTCCGTGCGCAACTACGAGCGGCACCTCGACCGCGCCTACCGGTTCATGGTGGACAACGGCTACCACGCCCTCAAGAGCGGGTACGTGGGCAACATCATCCCCCGCGGCGAGCATCACTACGGACAGTGGATGAACAACCACTACCTCTACGCCGTGACCAAGGCCGCCGACCATAAGATCATGGTCAACGCCCACGAAGCCGTGCGACCCACCGGCCTCTGTCGCACCTGGCCCAACCTCATCGGCAACGAGTCGGCCCGAGGCACGGAGTACGAAGCCTTCGGCGGCAACAACGTCAACCACACCACCATCCTGCCGTTCACCCGCCTGCTGGGCGGCCCGATGGACTACACCCCGGGCATCTTCGAGATGGATTGCAGCAAGATGAATCCCGCCAACAACTCGCGAGTGCGCTCCACCATCGCCCGACAGCTGGCGCTCTACGTCACCATGTACAGCCCGCTGCAGATGGCCGCCGACATCCCCGAGAACTACGAGCGCTTCATGGACGCGTTCCAGTTCATCAAGGACGTGGCCCTCGACTGGGACGAGAGCCGCTACCTCGAGGCCGAGCCGGGACAATACATCACCATCGCCCGCAAGGCGAAGGGGACCGACGACTGGTACATCGGCTGCACCGCCGGCGATGCCGGACACACCTCCAGGCTGACGTTCGACTACCTCACCCCCGGCAAGCAGTACGTGGCCACCATCTACGCCGACGCCAAGGACGCCAGCTGGAAGGACAACCCACAAGCCTACACCATAACGAAAGGAATACTCACCGCGAAGAGCAAAATCACCTTGAACGCCGTCGGTGGCGGGGGCTACGCCATCAGCGTCAAGGAAGCGAAAGATAAGGCGGAGACCAAGGGCCTGAAGAAACTCTAAACCTTGCCCTTGCCCCCTCCCCTCCAACCCTGAGAATAAAAACAACGATTGTTAACTTTAACAAAAGCAATGCATGAAAGAAGTTAGATTGAGAATCCCCCGACGGATTCTGCCCCTACTCGTAGGGATGTTCTTGGCATTAAGCGCTACGGCACAGCAAGTCACCGTGAAGGGACATGTGAAAGATGCTACCGGCGAGCCTGTGATAGGAGCCAATGTACTCGAGAAAGGAACGTCTACCGGTACCATTACCGACATCGACGGCAACTTTACGTTGGCCGTACAACAGGGCGCCACGCTCGCCATCTCGTTCGTGGGATACATCACGCAAGAGGTGGCCGCGGCACCCAACATGGTGGTGACCCTGCAAGACAACAGCCAAGTGCTGGGCGACGTGGTCGTGATCGGTTACGGACGCGTGAAGAAGAGCGACGCCACCGGATCGGTCACCGCCATGAAACCCGACGAGCTGAGCAAGGGTATCACCACAAACCCGCAGGACATGCTGGCCGGTAAGATCGCCGGCGTGAACGTGACCTCCAACGACGGAACGCCCGGTGGCGGCGCCACCATCCGCATCCGCGGAGGATCATCGCTCAACGCCAGCAACGACCCCCTCATCGTGGTCGACGGACTGGCGCTCGACAACCAGGGCATCAAGGGTATGGGCAACGGCCTCTCCATGGTGAACCCCGACGACATCGAGACCTTTACCGTACTGAAAGACGCCTCGGCAGCCGCCATCTACGGCTCGCGCGCATCCAACGGCGTCATCCTCATCACCACCAAGAAGGGACTGAGCGGACAAGCCCCGCGCGTCACCTACAGCGGATCGGTATCCGCCTCCATCACGCAGAAGCGGTACGAGCTGCTCGACGGCGACGAATATCGCGCGTATGCCAACAACATCTGGAACAACAACCTGCCCTCCGCCCTCAGCGAAGCCAACACCGACTGGCAGGACCAGATCTTCCGTACAGCCATCAGCACGGACCACTACGTGGCCGTAAGCGGAGGCTTTAAGAACATGCCCTACCGACTCTCGTTCGGTTACACCAACACCGACGGTATCATCAAGACCTCGAACTTCGAACGTTACACCGTGGGCCTGAACCTCTCGCCCTCTTTGTTTGACGACCACCTGAAGTTCACCATCAACGCCAAGTACATGTATGGCAAGAATCGCTACGCCGACACGGGTGGGGCCTTGGGCGGAGCACTCTCGATGGATCCCACACGGCCGGTGTATAGCAACGCTCCCGAAGCGGAGTTCGCCGGCGGATACTACCAGAACATGCAATTGGCCGTCGAAGAAGGGAAACCAATGTTCAGCGACCCTGCCTGGACGTATACTCCGAACAAGAATACGCCCCAGAACGCGGTGGCCGCGTTGGAGCTGAAAGACGACCAGGCCAAGAGTCACGACGTGGTGGGTAGCGTCGACATGGACTACCGGGTGCACTTCCTGCCCGACTTGCACGTGCACGCCACCTTCGGCGGCGAGTACGCCCAAGGACGCCAGAACACCGTCATCTCTCCCTATTCGTGGGGCAACAACTATTTCGGTTGGGACGGATACGGCTCACAGTACAAGTATAACCTTTCGTACAGCGTCTACCTGCAATATGTCAAGACGTTTGGCGAGATCCATGCCCTCGACGTGATGGCCGGCGGCGAGGAGTCGCACTTCCATCGCAACGGAGCCGATGGCGTGGGGCAAGGCTGGGATTACTACACCAACGAACCCAACTCTCCCCAGACATGGGCCGCAAAGGAGTATGCCACTCGCAACACCCTGGTGTCCTACTTCGGTCGCCTGAACTATACGTTGAGAGACAAGTATCTGTTCACCTTCACGTTGCGCCAAGACGGTTCTTCCCGCTTCGCGGAAGGCAACCAATGGGGCACGTTCCCCTCGGCCGCTTTCGGATGGAAGATGAAAGAGGAAAATGGACTGAAAGACGTGTCATGGCTTTCCGAGTTGAAGATGCGACTGGGCTGGGGTATTACCGGACAGCAAGACATTCCCACCAACGACTTTCCTTGGCAGCCGCTGTTTATCATCAACGATAGCTATGCGCAGTATCCTTTCGGCGATACCTATTATAATACGTCGCGACCCAACGCGTTCAACACGGACCTGAAGTGGGAATCGACCACTACCTGGAACGTAGGCTTCGACTACGGATTCCTCGACGGGCGCATCACGGGTGCCGTGGATGGCTACTATCGTAAGACAACAAACATGATCAACAGCGAGATTATCGGCGCGTTCACCAACTTCAACTCGCAGTTGCTGAAGAACATCGGCTCGATGAAGAACATGGGTCTGGAGTTCTCCATCAACGCCAAGCCCATTGTGACCCGCGACTTCAAGTGGGACATCGGCTACAACGTGACATGGAACCATAGCGAGATCACCTCCCTCTCGAGCGGCAATAATCCCGACTACTACGTGGAGACGGGCGACGCCATCTCGGAAGGAAACAACACCAAGGTGCAAGCGCATAAGGTGGGCTACGCCCCCAGTGGATTCTTCGTGTACCAGCAGGTGTACGACACCGACGGCAAGCCCATCGAAGGTATGTTCGTGGACCGCAACGCCGACGGTATCATCAACGCCGCCGACAAGTACATCTACAAGAAGCCTGCGCCCGACGTGATGATGGGCCTCACCTCCAAGTTCCAATACAAGGACTGGGACCTGAGCTTCGCGCTCCGCGCCAACTTCAACAACTACGTGTATTACGACTTCCTGAGCGACAAGTCCAACGTGAGCACCGCCGGACTCTACACCAACGGGGCTTACTCCAACACCACGCGAGAGGCTGTCGAGCAAGGATTCGTGGGCAAGACGGATTTCTTCATGAGCGACTACTTCGTGCGTAACGCGTCCTTCCTGCGTTGCGACAACATCACGCTGGGATGGTCGTTCGCCAACCTCTTCAAGTCGGGATCCTACCAAGGCGTGAACGGACGTCTCTACGCCACGGTGCAGAACCCGTTCATCGTCACCAAGTACAAGGGACTCGATCCCGAGGTACGCAGCGGTATCGACAAGAATCCCTACCCGAGGGCGACGACGTTCCTCTTTGGCGTCAATCTTCAGTTCTAACTATTAATCCGAATCACGTTATGAGTAATTATATCAAAAACATATTGCCTGCCGTACTGATGGTAGGCTTGGCCCTGGGAGCCGCATCCTGCGCGAAAGACCTGGACATCGGCACCATAGATCCGCAGGCCAACCCCGAGTTCGTTCAGAACGAGGTTTTCGTGAAGCAATACGCGCTCTTGGCGCTCACCGGACAGCGCGGCCCATCGGGGTCGCAGGATCTCGACGGACAGGACGAGGGCGAATCGGGCTTCTACCGCACGATGTTCAACTGCAACGAGCTGATGACTGACGAGTGCGCGTGGGCCTGGCAAGGCGACGCCGGCATTCCCGAGATCACCTTCATGCGCTGGAACTCCTCCACCATACGCGTGCAATGGCTTTACGTCCGCTTAGGCTACAACCTGACCCAGATGACGTACTTCCTCGACCAGATCGAGGGTCTGACCGATGCCGAATCCAATCGCCAACGCGCCGAGGTACGCTTCCTCCGTGCGCTGCAGTATTTCCACCTCCTCGATCTTTTCGGCAAGGCGCCGTTCAAGGAGCACTTCAACAACGACCTGCCCGTGGAGCTGAGCGGAAAAGCACTGTATGACTACATCCAAGGGGAACTGGCCGATTGCGAGGCCGACATGGCCGACGCCACGCCTAACGCCGCCGAGTTCGGACGGGCCAACAAGGCAGCCAACTGGCTGCTCCGCGCACGCCTTTACCTCAACGCCGAAGTGTACACGGGCACGCCCGACTGGACGAACGCCAAGACTTACGCCGACAAGGTTATCAACTCGGGCTACGGACTCTCCAACGACTATAAGCTGGTCTTCATGGCCGACAACGACCAGAACGCCGAAGCCATGAAGGAGATTATCTTCCCCATTCGCCAGGACGGAATGCGCACGCGCAGCTATAGCGGTTCCACCATGCTTGTCTGCGCGACCCGTATCGGAGGCATGCCCAATATGGGAACCACCAACGGATGGTCGTGCATCTTCGCCCGCCAATCTTTGGTGCAGAAGTTCTTCCCTGACCTGAGCGCCGTGCCCATGGCCCAGGATGGCGACACGCAGGATACGCCGACCTCGGCCGTGATCGCCGCCGCACACGACGACCGCGCCATGTTTTACTCGGGTACGGGAGGTGGCATACGCAAGCTCACCACGGATAGGATAAGTGGGTTCACTGACGGACTATCCATCGTGAAATGGCAAAACATCCGTTCCGACGGAGCCGCCACCAACGACGTGGAGTATGCCGATACCGACATCCCCCTCATGCGCCTGGCCGAGGCTTACCTCACCCGTGCCGAGGCTAATTTCCGCCTGGGAGATGCCGGTGCCGCTAAAGACGACGTGAACGAGCTGCGCCGCCGCGCGAACGCCACGGAGTTCAACACCAACGTCACCGAGCAGAACCTTATTGACGAATGGTCGCGCGAGTTCTACCTCGAGGGTCGTCGCCGTTCCGATCTCGTCCGCTTCGGCATGTTCACCACCAACAAGTACTTGTGGGACTGGAAGGGTGGCACGCATGAAGGACAGCCCGTCTCTTCGTTCTACAACCGCTACCCCATCCCGGTGAGCGAGCTGAACGCCAACCCGAATATGACGCAGAACCCCGGTTATTAATCTAAAAGTAAAGACGTGTAATATGAAAAAGATAAATACTTGGCTCATTGCCTCGCTAAGCGTCTTCGGGCTTACGCTCGCCGGCTGCGAAACCGACAACGGCAGCAACCCGATACTCCAGAAGCCGACCTCGTTCGTGCTCAACACGCCGGCCAACGCCGCGACCAACGTGTACGACCTGGCGAACTCCTCCGTGGTCTACGTCACCTGCTCGCAGCCCAACTACGGCTTCCCCGCTTCCACTATCTACTCGGTGCAGGCGGCGCTCTCTCCCACGTTCAACGAAAACAATTACACCACGCTCGCTACCACCTCGACTTCCGCAAGGGTGCCCATCAACGCCCTGGAGCTGAACGATGCCATACTTGAGATGTGGCCTGCGGCCAACCCCGGCGTAGAGATGCCCGACGCGCCCATCCCCGTATGGATCCGCCTGCAGGCGCAGATCACCGGTGGCGATGGTCTCGGCCTTATCAAGTCGAACGTCATCGAGCTATCCCAGGTGCTCGTCATCAAGGATGCTCCACTCACCATGCCGACCGAGATGTACCTGCTCAACCCTGCGGGCACGTGGGTACGTATGGGACAGGTTAGCGGAGCCGACGACTTCTACGCCATAGCTTATCTCCCCACCGACGCGGGCTTCAAGTTCGGCGTGAAGTCGGGCGAGGCTGCCTTGGGCACCATCTCCATCGCGACCGACGGAGACTCGGGAGCGGCTGTGGCCGACGACGGCACGGGCGGACAACACGTACAAGCCGCTACGGCGGGCTGGTACATCGTGACCATCAAGCCCAGCATCGTGGACAACGCATACCAGTTTGAGCTTGGTTTCTACCCGCCCAACGTCTACGTGATAGGTAACAGTATGGGCAATTGGGACGAGGACGTGAACAAGTTCACCGTTCCCGCCGACGGTACGGGCAGCTTCGTATCGCCTGCCATGACAGCCGCGGGCGAGCTGCGTATGTACGCGAGAATCGGGTCGAGAGCATGGTACACTACCGAGTTCACGCTGTACAACGGAACTATCTTCTACCGCGACCAGTACAACATCGCCTCCAACTGGGCTACCGACCTTGGCGCCGCCTATTCCGTGGAAGGAGCGGCCGGACAGAAGGTAACTCTCGATTTCACCGCCGGTACGGGAAGCGTGCAATAATCCAACCTTAAAAACAGTAAGATAATGAAGAAGCAATTCAAATACATGGGAATGTTGCTCATGGCAGCGGCGTTCTCGGCTTGCGAAGGGAATTACAGGGACTGGGCCGACCCCCAGGCCAACGTTCCCGAAACCGCCGGTGGCGGAGGCGCCCTTGAGGCGAGCTACGCGCCCGGCGCGGATATGCCCCTGGTGATGAACGAGACTTCGTGGAACACCGACTCCACGGAGCTGGTGAAGATCACCCTGCCATCGGCCACGGAAGGAAACGTGCCGAAGGTGAACTCGCTGCTCATCAACGGTGAGCACGCCATACCCTGCACGGTATCGGAAGACGGCAGCGTGATGGTGTCGAACAGTGATCTTGACAAGGTGCTCATGGAAATCTACGGTAGTCACGCGGCCACGGCCCGCGACATCACCGTCAGCCTTACCGCGGCAGCCGTCACCCCCGACGGGGAAGCCTTCTCGCTGCCCAATGGCGAAGTGAGTACCACCGTGACACCGTACGCACCGGCGGTAGACGCTGACGGATACTTCATGGTAGGCGATTATAATGGCTGGGGAGCGGAAGGCGCGCTGCAATTCATTCCCGACGCTTCCGACCCCACTCTATTTACATTAGAGACGGAATTTGCCACCGCTGGTAGTAACTTCAAGGTCTTCTCCCTCACCGCACTGACCGGTGGAGACGGTGGAAGCATCAATTGGGCTGCCGCCCTGGGTGCTCCAGTAGATCCGGATCCCTCTGGCGATAACTTCTTAGTGTGGACCGGCGCCGGAGCTATCCAATATTCCGGGGTAGGCAAGGTAAAGATCACCCTCGACCTCACCAATTACCGCTTCAAGGTGGAGAACAACGGCATACCCAAGCTATTCATGACGGGCAGCGACCATAACAGTTGGGGCACGTGGGAACAGCTGACCATCGTCAACGGCACCGGAACCACCGGCACCAATTATGGCCAGTTCTGGGGTATCTTCTACTGCTCCGCCCTTAGTGAGATGAAGTTCGCTCCGCAAGCCGGATGGGACGGCGGTGACTTTGGATGGACGGATGCGACCTCGCAAGCCTCGATCGACTTGGCCGGGCTGAGCAACAATGGCGGCAATCTAAAGATAGGCACCGCTGGATGGTACATCATCCACGTCACCTCCGCCGAGAGTGGAAATACCGTCGAGTTCTACGCCCCCACGGTTTATCTCACCGGAGATTGCGCCGTAGGCGGATGGACCACGCAGTTTGGCACGGGCACTGAGTTCGCCGTTCCCACCGAAGCAACTGGCGACTTCGTATCTCCCGCCTTCGTAGGAGCCGGCGACATCCGTATGTGTGTCGTGCTGCCCGGCATCGACTGGTGGAAGACCGAATTCATCGTGCTCGACGGGCAGATCGCCTACCGCGGAGACGGCGGCGACCAAGCCCGCGTACAGGGATCGGCCGGCCAGACCATCTCGCTGAACTTCGGTACGGGTACCGGAAGCGTGCAATGATGGAATAGAACAAGAAACGCGCGTTTCTCGTCACGCCTAAAATGGGATGGGACAGGGAACGCGCGTTTCCCGTTATTTTTTAAACTGAAAAACAAGACCATAATGAAAAGCGTAAAACATCTTCTCGCGGCATTCTGCTGCGTGACATTCCTCGCGGCTTGCGGCAGCGACCCCGGCTTGCCTCCCGTAGTACCTCCCACGCCCGGACCGACGCCCGACCCGGACCCCTCGGGACTGGTCGACGGACTGAACTACTCGCCGGCGCAACCCAACGCCGACCAGGCGCTCACCATCACCTTCAAGGCGCCCGCCTCTTCGCCCCTCTACGGGCACACGGGCGACGTGTACATACACATCGGCGTCATTGCCGACGGCACGTGGATGTACGTCCCCGCCGACTGGACGGAGAACATCGCCAAATGCAAGATGAGCCGCGAGGAGGACAACGTGTGGAGCGTTACCCTCTCACCATCCATACGCCAGTGGTTCGGCTCCGGCAACACGGCCGTCACCCGGCTGGGCATCGTGATACGCAGCGCCGACGGTGAGAAGAAGGGCATCGCCACCGATTCGTTCGTCGACGTGGCCGACAACCAATACAGCGCCTTCCAGCCCGGAGCCATCGTGGAGCAACCCAAGCCCGCCGAGGCCGTGGACGGCATCAACATCGTCGACAACACCACCGTCACCCTCGTGCTCTACGACCTCGACAAGAATGGCGCCCACAAGGACTACGCCCACGTGATGGGTGACTTCAACGACTGGACGCTCACCAACGACGAGAAGAGCCGGATGTACCGCGACAACGCCGCCGGATGCTGGTGGATCACCCTCACCGGACTCGACCCGGCGAAAGAATACGCTTTCCAATACTACGTAGGCACTGAGGCCGACGGACCCATGCGCCTGGCCGATCCCTACGCCGAGAAGATTCTCGATCCCGACAACGATCCCTACATACCCGCCGCCGACTATCCCAACCCCACGGCGTATCCGGCCAAGGGCGTGGGCATAGTCTCCACCTTCCGCACGCAGAAGGAGAGCTACACGTGGCAGACTACGGACTTCCGCATCGCCGACCCCACGCAGCTCATCATCTACGAGATGCTACTGCGCGACTTCAGCGCCACGGGCGACCTCGCCGGGGCTTACGCCAAGCTCGACTACCTCCAGACGTTGGGCGTGAACGCCATCGAGCTGATGCCCGTGCAGGAGTTCGACGGCAACGACAGCTGGGGATACAACCCCGCCTTCTTCTTCGCCATGGACAAGGCGTACGGCACGCCAAGGATGTACAAGGAGTTCGTCGACGCCTGCCACCAGCGCGGCATCGCCGTCATCCTCGACGTGGTGTACAACCACGCCACGGGCAACAACCCCTTCGCCAAGCTCTACTGGAACAGCTCGACCAACAAGCCGGCGGCCAACAACCCGTGGTTCAACGTCGACGCGCCCCATCCGTACAGCGTGTTCTGCGATTTCAACCACGAGTCGCCCCTCGTACGTGCCTTCGTCAAGCGCAACCTCGCCTTCCTCGCCAACGAGTACAAGGTGGACGGCTTCCGCTTCGACCTCGCCAAGGGATTCACCCAGAAGACAAGCAACGAATCGACCTCGGGCAACTACGACCAGAGTCGTATCGACATCCTGACCGACTACGCCAACGCCGTGAAGGCGGCCAACCCCGACGCCGTGGTCATCCTCGAACTGTTCGCCAACCCCGACGAGGAGAAAGCCTTCGCCCAGAACGGCTGCATGCTCTGGCGCAACGTGAACAACGCGTATTGCCAGACGGCCATGGGATGGTCGGACGGCTCGGCCTTCACATCCCTCACCACCTGGAACACCGATATGCCCGAGGGGGCATGGGTGGGCTATATGGAGAGCCACGACGAGGAGCGCGCCGGCTACAAGCAGACGCAATGGGCCAACGGCGACCTGCTGAAGGCCGACCTGCCCACCCGCATGGCGCAGCTTGGCGCCAACGCCGCCTTCTTCCTCACCGTGAGCGGCCCGAAGATGGTGTGGCAGTTCGGCGAGCTGGGCTACGACTTCTCCATCAACAGCAACCAGGACGGCACCGCCGTGGCCGACAGCTACCGCACCTCGCGCAAGCCCATCCGTTGGGATTACTACGACGACGCCAGCCGCCGTGCCTTGTACGACACGTACAGCCGACTGCTGAAGCTCCGCGCCCAGCATCCGTCGCTCTTCGCCCAGTCGGCCTTCAAGAGCTGGAAGGTGGACGTGGCCAACTGGAACGCCGGACGCTTCATCACCCTGGAGAACGTGACGGGCGAGAAGCTGGTCGCCGTGGCCAACTTCACCAATGCCGCGATCGCGCCGAGCGTCACCTTCCCCGCCTCGGGCACGTGGTACGAGTTCACCAATGGCGGCCAGTCGGTGCAGATCAGCTCGCCGCAAACCATCACCGTCCCCGCAAACAGCTACAGGCTGTACACCAACTTCGAATAACGCGGGACGATAGCGTCGTGACGCCGCGACGGGCATCTTTTTAGGCACGGATGGCACGGATTTCACTGTCTCTTGTTCAGCATACGACAGTGTAATCCGTGTCGTCCGTACCTAATTGATGCCTCAAACCGCGTCTTCGACTTCGTCTTTGAGCTGATGACGGGAAAGCGATGAAGCCCGGGAATAATGCGGTCCGCGAAGCTAAAACTACGGAAATAGTGCGGTTTGAAAGCGGAAAACCGCGGAAATAGTGCAGTTTATACGCCTTAAAGCCTTACATTCGCGCTTGATAACCCCAAAGATACGCGGTAATATGAATGTCAATGAGTTCACGCAGGTCGTTATCGACCAAAGGAAGGAGCTAACGTTTATCGCTTCGGAACACTTATGCGCCCGAAAGGAAGAGGAGCGATTCGAGATAGGCAGCTCCCTGGCGCAAATCGTGATCGGCGTCCGCCGAACAAGTGCGGCTTATTGAGGAGTTTGTATAAAACAAGGCATCCCGACAGCCTCAAATAGACCGACGGGATGCACTTCTATCTGTTTTGGGGAGACCAAAACACAAACTTGCTGACAGCTTTCGTAGCTACTCCTTTATATAGAGGCCATTGTCCTCCACAATATTTCTGCCGTCCTTATCGAAAGTAATGCTATATCCTTCCTGTATAATCCAAAGTCTTCTGACACTTCGTTTTTTCTGCCCACATTCTTCATATTCGCTTGTTCCAAGACTACCGAAAATCATATCTTCTTCGAAGAACAAAGGATACTTATTATTCTTGATCAGAATGAAACGGTTGGAATTTATAGCCCATTTACTAAATGAATCTTTGCTATCTATTTTTGTTATGCCTAATGCATATCGATTATCCTTAACAGTATATAAGCAAAATTCAAAATCTGAAGAATCGTATTGATGACCACGCTGTCGGCGTCCCGGTAGACACCGTCGACGAAACGCGTCTCCTTCTCTTTCGACAGGGCTCGGGTGGAGGTGGACATGCCGTACCGGTACGTTTGATAGCCCCGGTGGAGGCGCTGGCTGGCTTCCTTCATCAGGGTGTGGTAGTCGTTGCTCGCCTGTGGGTAGACGTACAGCTGGTTGTACAGCTTGCCGAAGTCGATCCTGTCGGCCCGGAGCGTGACGTACTCGAACTCCCGCTCGCGCGAGAGCGAGTGGCCGAACCGGGTTCTCTTGTAATACGATGTCTTTATGGGTATGCCGACGCCCGAGTGGTCGCTGTACTCGAACGAGAGGTTGGTCCCTTCCACCTTCGTCCATCCCGACTCGGGATTGGCGGTGAACCGGCGCACCGTCTTGCCGTTGTCACGGGCGGGGTCGTCGGGGTCGCGGTCGTACTCGGTGACGTAGTCGTAATGCACGGCGGCTTTCTCGTTGAAGTTCGTGACGGCCATGATGAACGGCGTGTGGAAGTCGATGGTGGTCTCCCATACTCCATGTCCGCTGAACCGGTCGTACGACGTCCCGAGCTTGGTGTATCTCCAGTTGTCCGGCTTGTGGACGTCGTAGCGGCCGTAGCCTATGCCGTCCTCGTCTTTCCCGTACCTGAACTCCTTGGTCTGGGTCTTGCCCGTTATCGGGTCGAATTCCGACAGTTCCCGTACGCGCCAGCCCACGCATCCCGTCCGCGTGGCGGGTTCCGACAGGTATTCCGGGGTTGAGGC
Source organism: Mediterranea sp. (in: CFB group bacteria) (assembly GCA_031261785.1). Lineage (GTDB taxonomy): Bacteria > Bacteroidota > Bacteroidia > Bacteroidales > Bacteroidaceae > Bacteroides. The sequence goes on along the minus strand of JAISIZ010000030.1, from coordinate 1,902 downwards.
CATGTCGAGGAACCTGAACTCGTTGTGCTCGAAGGTGAATGTCGTCACCCGTCCGGTGGGATAGGTGATGGACTTGATCAGTCCCGCGTCGGAGTCGCCTTGGAGCGGCTGGCCATAGGATGGCAAATGAAGGTACCGGAAGATGGTCTTGGGGTTCCTGTTGGGTATGAAGGTGGACACCGAGGTGTTCTCGTCCCATGACGAGAGATCGATAAAGTTCCCCGCGAAGTTGCCCGAGCGCGTGCGCCTGTTCGGCGTGGGGAAGGACGTGTTTCGGTAGGTGAACGTGTATTTCTCTCCCTTGGCGTCGGCCTCGTCCCCGAAAATCGTCACGCCGTTGAGCAGGCCGTATCCCTTCGTGACGGGCTGGTCGAAGAGTATCCTCCGCACCGTCCGTCCGGTCTGTTTGTCCGTGACCACGACGCGTTCCAGCTTGTCGTCGCCGTAAAAGTCCACCCGGGTGATCTTTCCCTCGATCGTGGCCAGGGGCAGCTCGTCCAGGAAGACGGACGACGGGGAAAGCCCGTACGTGTCGTAGCAGCCGCTCTTTAGTTCCTTGTATCTGTAATTGGTGAACAGCTGCCCGCGGTACTCAGGCTCCGTGCACTCCACGACGTACACCTCGCGCTTGAGGGGTCCCACGGTGACCTTGTAGTCGTTGTCCACCTTGGGGTCGGTCAAGAGGACATTGTTATCGCACCCGGCTATGTGGGCGTTCCATCCCAGGGTGCAGTCATGCTCCACCACGACGAAGTCGGTGTTGCTGGAGTAGGCCTGCCGTCGCTCCATGAACGTCAGGTTGTTCCTGTTGTAAGTGAACCGTACCGAGTCCCCCCTGACGGGCGAGACGACGCTCCGCGCGTACCACCCCGTGGTGACGCCGTTGGTCTGGGCCTGGAGGTTGTCCCTCCCGAAGTGGTACCTGAATCCGTTGTCGTCCGTGAGGTCGAAGTACTCGAACGATCGGTCGTTTCCCGATTTGATGTTGTAATCTATCTTCAAGGGGATATAGGGCGTGATCACGGGGACGACGGGCGCGTTGGAGTTCCGTAAGTCGCGCGTCAGGAAGAACTTTCCCGAGGCGGAGAGGGTCTTGAAGTAGAAGGCGTCGGGTTCCTCGTCGCGCCCGCCCATCTCCCACAGGTAGCAGTATTCGAAGTGGTCCTTGTCCTTGTCCTCGCGGTTGTCGAAGAGGTAGTGCCGCTCGTCGGGGGCGCCGTTGATCTTGCGGCCGAGCGTGGGGCCGGCGTTGAGCGACCATCCCCAGCCCAGCCTGCCGGGCAGGGTGGAAGCGCTGAAGCTGCCGTGGTGATAGGAGATGCTGATGGGGATCACGATGTCGCCCTCCCTGAACTCGTAGAGGGGGATGGTGATGTCGACCATGCCGAACGCCAGGTCGGTGGGGTACTCCACGTACTTGATGAGGTCGGCGACGGTGGGGGTGGCCGGCGTAGTGGGCGAGAACGCCTGGTCGCTTTGTTGCGCCCGCAACGAGGAAAGGGCGGGCGCGCAGGACAGCAGCAGCGCGCACAATACGCGCGACGGCCCGGGGATCATTGTTTTAGATAAAGTCAACATGGCTTTCATAAAAGGATATTGTTGGTTTTACATGAGTTTCTTCTCCGCTATAATAAAGAACGGACTGGAGTCTCAAAATGTTTTTGTATCGTATAATAATTCATCGCATTTATCTTCGATGAATATAGTTTAATGGATAACTCCCATGCTTTGCCTCATTTTCAGAAATGAACGGGGATACCGACGCCCGTCCCGACCCTCACCCCGCGGATTACGCCGTATGGGGAGAAACGGAAAGATTATCTCCGCGCGAAGGTAACTTCCATTCAATCAGAGAAATATCGTACGTAAAATGAAAATCGCCATTTTTTTATCCGATTTATA
>JAISIZ010000090.1 GCA_031261785.1 Mediterranea sp. (in: CFB group bacteria) | reverse complement strand
CGTGGCAGACCCTCTCGAGGCTTACCTGGGAGCTGCCGCAGACCATACTCGGCCTGGGCTACAGCCAGACGGCCAACCTCCTCGGGCAGGTGGACAAGGTGGTTTCATCAACGGGCCGGCGACGCTGAAGGCCGATCCCAACAACTCCCTCTTCCAGCACGAGTACGGCCACTACCTCCAGAGCCAGGCCATGGGATGGGCGTACCTCTCGAGAGTGGGGATCCCGAGCTTTATCAGCGCGAGCAAGGAGGACGATATGCACGATTTTTCAGCCACGGAACAGGATGCCAACAGGAGGGCGTTCACCTACTTCAACGAGAACGTGCCGGGGTTCTACCAGACGGCAGACGATTATGCTGACCTTTGTACAACCAAACGCAATGGGGTATGAAGAATTCGATAGCAGACATACAGCTCGCCTTGAACCGTTTCATTCAAGATGATTATCAGATGGGGGTGGATTGCCTCTCCATAAAGGTGGAGCGCATGTATAGCAAAGAGGATAAGATGCGCTGCGTCAAAGCGAAGTGGTGGGATGAAAATGTGATTGCTTCATGAAAACCTATCTAAATTCGGCACTCAGCAAGTGCCGAATTCAACTCCATGATGAATTCGGCGGATGCCATCCGCCGAATCTTCTGAAATTGTGTTTCTACTTCCGAGTAGCGTTGGAATAGAATTATGCTTCCCAAATGCAGTTTTATGTGAGGACTTACTTATAATCAATATTGATTTAGTACTTTTGCCTTCAAAGAAGAAAAGAATATGGAAGTAGCAGTAGCGAAACAACAGATAAGAAAGGTTGCCTCACCTATCATACACATGAAGCGACCGAAGAAATTGATCGCCTTTGGGTGGTATGGTGGAAAGTTTTCCCACTTGGACTGGTTATTGCCCCAACTACCTACATGCTTTCATTATTGTGAGCCGTTTGCCGGCTCGGGTGCTGTGCTGATAAACAGGGAACCGTCGCCCGTTGAAACTTACAATGATATAGACGGAGAAGTGGTCAACTTCTTCAAAGTCCTACGTGAAGAAAAAGATGCGTTGATAGAGCAAATCGCCTTAACCCCTTTCTCACGTGAAGAGTTTGGGCAAGCTTGCCAGCTAGACCCCAATCTTACCCCACTCGAACGCGCACGCCGTTTCTACATACGCGCACGCCAAGTTCGTACCGGCTTGGCGCAGACGGCGACTATTGGACGCTGGGCTAATTGCAAAAACACCAGTCGTTCGGGCATGAGTGGCGTAGTCAGTCGTTGGCTGGGTGGTGTAGAGCAATTGGATTTCATTGCCGAACGCCTATTAAGAGTGCAGATAGAGAACCGCCCGGCGATTGATGTTATCAAATTGTACGATGGCAAAAACACCTTATTCTATTGCGACCCTCCCTACATACACGAGACGCGTGGGGATAGTAATGCTTATGGTTATGAAATGGACGATGCCGCACACGTACAATTAGCAAAGGTACTTAATGAGGCAGAAGGGCTTGTCGCTATCTCCAATTACGAATGCGCTCTGATGGATAAACTATATCCGGCTCCCCAATGGACGAAAGTGTATAGCCCGCGGAAGACCATCCATTCCACCAAAGATGTGCGTCAAGAAGTGCTATGGGTGAATTACGATATTGGATCCTTGAAGAACAGAATAAACTTATCCTTATTCCAGAATGGAGAATAATCCGGCAGAAGTATTAGAAGACTTCTACAAGCAAGCAGTAGAAAGCGTTGCATCCTCTTTTATAAAGGATGCAACGATTCTCAACATGGTAGAGGCTATCTGCCGATGCAACGCCAACAAAGCTCCTATCAGATTTCTAATGTCGTGCCTGTTGGCAAAGATTTGCAACCCGAGTGTTGACATTCGAAAACCTTATACGGAGATAGAAGGCGAAGACGCTTATTCCGGAAGGTTCTATGACGAAACCTACATAGAACCTTTCATCCACAAGTATGCGTTGCCGTGCAATCCTACAACAGCTTACCATCCCTTTCGAGTAAGTCATCATCCCAGCGGGGTGACAGCTTCATAGCCCGGCAGCTCGCTGCCGGGTTGTGTTCTACAATACACCAAGATTGCGGCGTGCGCAACGGTCTCGTTCATCAACTCGATGGGCACGACCCTCTACACCGGCGGAAGGGTGCCGCTCTCCATCAGCTTAGGCGCGTTCTCCTACGACTTCACCCATCAAAGGTCACCCACGATGGATACAGAATATAAAAGTAAACAGGAAAACAGTAAACGCGCCTACTCACTTATCCTATTTTGAATATGGGATTTGTTTGAATTCTTTTTTATTCAGGCGTTTCATGATTTGCCGTGTTCCCAAAATCCACTTAGGCCATTGCGCGAGTACCGCGTCATAATGTCCCCGCACCTCTTTTTTCTGCTCATCATTGAAAACATACAGCACTATTGACGACGGAGGAGGGGCATACCTGCTATCGGGGCGTTTGCCGCATGGCTCAAATCTCATTCCGCTGAAATATCTCTTTTTATCATATCTTTTAATGTAAGAGGAACCATAGACGAACGCGACTTTCTTTCCTCGCAAGTCAATGTTTCGGTCTTCCAATTGGTAAATGGCGTTAAGGTATCGTCCTTCCCATTCCGTAAGTACAGGATCGGCATCACGTCCCATATCGGGGCCGTTGTCCAATATCTCCTGCGGGATCTCACAGTTCCATTTCTTGGGGAAATATAACAAATTGGCTTTCCGCAGGATGGGGAATGGCTTCCGACGTCTCAACTTTCTCATCACGGTTTTCCTTCCGGCATGGCAATAGTCGTCCAGGATGGCCGCATCGTATCCTCCCGCTTCGTCTTTCTCTTTCGGGGAGAATACGTAGACGCGACTTCGAGGGTTCGGTTCTTCCAATAGCGCGTCTATTTTATAGCCGGTGCGGAGAAAGTATTCCATCTTGCCCACTTCTATTGTTTTGAAGAAACCTGAGGTGAAGAACGCCACCTTCTTCCCCCGCAAGTCGACATTCGCTTCCTTCAGGCTGTAAGTCACGTTGAGGTATTCGCCTTCGAGATCGGTCAGGACGGGATCGTCGTCCAGTCCCATTTTGTAGATATTGTCCAGCACCTCGGTGGGGAGGTCCTGGAAACTCCGTAGCGCAGGATATTCTTGTCCTTGCACGCCCACGTTCAGTGCCATCCCGAGGAGGCACGTCCATAATAATCTCGCTCTCATCGCTCTATCCAATTAAGTTGTTGATACGCGAAGAAACGAAAAACGATCCGACGGGGCAAGCGATGGGTGAAGATGTTGCCTAAAAAATAGCGATGTGGCATGAACCAAGGAAAAGCCTTGGGCGGATTGAATGTTCAGTCTGTCCAAGGCTTTTCCTTGCCCATTACTTGCGTATTCGTGATCTTATTTATAGATTTGCGCCATTAACCAACAATAAGACGACATGAGACTGATTCAAAACCTATGCGTATTGCTCGCATGCGCTGGCCTGACTTCCTGTGGATTGCGGGCAAGCCTACGCGACATCGCGATTGTTTCCGATTCGGCGGAAACGCCGCATTCATACCATTTGGGACGCTCTTTCGGGGAAATTCCCATGAACATATTGGCCAAGATGGACGAGATGGGCATGGACGGATCGGAGGAACTCACCAGTCTGGAGATCTCCTATTTCAAAGCCAGCCTCGCGGGGAAACTGGAGGAATACGATCTGGCGAACAAACGAATAGGTTTCTTCTGGGAATCCCAAGGGAAGGTCGACAAGAAAACATTCTTCGAGGAGGAAAGGAAAAGGCTCCATGAGCATTGGACACCGATCAGCGCCGCTTTATATCTGTCGGACGCGGAGATCAAGGAGGCGATTGGCGGATACGACGCTGTCATCGTTTGCTGGTCCAAGTTCGCGCTTAGTCGCGAGGGAATCATCCGGAGGATGAAGCCGCGAAAGTAGGATACCGTTTGCGGTTCAGCACCCTGAGGAATAGCAATATTCTATAAATAAAGAAAGAGCTTGGAGTATACTTTGTGCGGAGTAATTTTGTGCATGTAAAACCAGCGCCATACAAGCATTGGTGGATATAGGCTTTGATGCCGCTGCTATATGAGGTGGATCCCGAAACCACTTATTCCTTTCGAACAAATCTGTTTACCGGAAAAAGATTATCTGACTTCGTCATTTTCCTCGCTATTAAAATGATGTATATTGGTTATCAGATATTTATATTTTATGTTTGGGTGTCCCAGGGTGTCTTGCTGGGTGGCTCCGTGGGGCAGGATAGGACAAATATTCCACATAATATTTTGCGTTCCGGGAAATAATGCATAGTTTCGCGCATGGAGGCGACGAAACGCCTCGTACGGAATATCCACGAAAACAGATGCTTATGAAAAGTTCAACACTGAAGGCGCTCGCCGTGATCCTCGTCTCGCTGTCGGCACAATCGTGCGCGGAAAAACAGGAGACGAACAACCTCTCGAACTTGGCCATGCTCTATGCCACGCCGATAGAGAAAGGAACGATGCCGCTCACCATCTACACCGACAGCGGAAAGCTGAGCGTGCGATACGTCGAGAATGGGAAAACGCTCGATCCGGTAAGGCTCGAACTCACCGCCGACGCCAAGACGACACCCTGGCAAGGACACGCCGAGGGTGACGGCCGCACCGGCGGAGCTCATGGCGTCACGTACGACTATCTCTGTTTTGACGAAATGATAGGCGGCGAGAAACATGGGCAATACCATATCCCCAGGGTGGCGTTCGACACTCTGGACCACATCGACCTGTGGCAGGATCGCTTCCGGCTCTTCTACGTGAACGGCGAAGGCAAGTCGTCGGTCTACCACATCGCCTGGACGCTCTCCACGAACGACGTGATAAGCGAAAGCAAGCTGCCCTACAGGGACAATTACGGAATCGACCACACCGAGGATGAGGCGCTCGTCTACCGATTGCTGCGCGCCGTCTACCTCGAGCGGAAAGAGTGCGTCGACCTCCTTGAGCCTCCGCACGGCGTGGCCATCTCGCCGGACGGGAACCTGCAGATATACAATGTGGGCGACCTCTTCAATCCCTACTATCCCCCGGCGGACGTGCCGATGGCCGTCATTCCCCGCCCCACGGCGGACTACTCCTACAACGGATACCCCCACTGCTTCGACATCGTGCAATTCAAGTCGGATAGCGTGATCTCGTCATTCGGACGGCTCGACGACCTTGACCCGCGGAATGTCATGCCACACTATTATTCCCACGTCGGCCGGTCGCGCGTCGCCGAGATCCGGACTGACGATGGCGCGACGCTCTACATCGTCACCCGCGAATATTACACGGACAGCAGCGAGGAGTTTTACGACTCGGCCGACAAGGAAAGCGGCTCCTTCACCAACGCCAACGAGCTGGGTGTCTACGCCATCGAGAACGGCGAGCTGGTCAGGAAACGGCTGATCGATACGGGAAGCCTGCTCACTGACCATGTCACCATAGAATACGACAACGAGAGGATAATCCGCAAGCCGGCATCGTGGGACGAGGACGGGGACCCGTTCGTCGTGGATGCCGATAGCCGGGCTTTCTACGTCCCCTTGGTCGAGAAGGTCACGCTCGTCGCCGACAAGTACCTGCGCTACCAGTGGGACGGCGACCGCTTCGCCTACCGTGGGATGGTGGGATGGGCCGACGCGCGAAGGAGGTGACGGCGGGACACCCTTTGACTGAAAGCTCCGGCCCGGGACGCCACGCACGGACGCGGCGGATCGGGCCGGAGCTTTTTCCCCGCTTCCGTGGAAAGATGAGCGCCAGGGAGGAGATATACCTTATTATATATAGGAGAGCGAAGCTGGGCAGCGCGGGGGAAAACAGAGAAATATTCGTCGAAAGTTTTGTGGATAACGAAAGTATGCGTAATTTTGCGCCGCGAATTTTACTCCAATAGAGCGATATAAAGCAATAACATATTAATAACATTAAAGAAATGATTGTAGTACCCGTAAAAGAAGGCGAGAACATCGAAAAAGCGCTGAAGAAATTCAAGCGTAAATTCGAGAAGACCGGCATCGTGAAAGAATTGAGAAGCAGGCAGCAGTTTGATAAGCCGTCCGTGATCAAGCGTCTCAAGAAGGAACATGCCGTCTACGTACAGAAGTTGCAGCAGGTAGAAGATTAATAATCCCTAAAATCTTTGGGATTATTGATTTCTTTTCCTACATTCGTCGCATGATTTAATCAGATGTGACGATATGACGTTGATTGAAGCTTTCCTTGATTACCTCCGACACGAGCGGAACTACTCCGAGCACACGACTTGTGCGTACGGCGAGGACTTGCGGCAAGTACGCGGGTTCGCGGAGGAGATGTATGGGAAGTTCGATCCCCGGACGGTAGACGCCGAACTGATTCGTGAATGGATCGTTTCACTGATGGACAAAGGCTATACCTCCACCTCGGTCAACCGCAAGCTGAGTTCCCTTAGGTCGTTTTACAAGTATCTCCTGAAGCAAGGCGAAGTGTCCGTGGACCCGACGCGCAAAATCGCCGGGCCGAAGAACAAGAAGCCGCTGCCTTCCTTCCTGAAGGAGAGCGAGATGAACCGGCTGCTGGACGACACGGACTTCGGCGAAGGATTTGAAGGCGTGCGCGACCGGCTGATCATCGACATGTTCTACGCGACCGGGATGCGGCGCTCCGAGCTGATAGGCCTGGACGACGCCGACGTGGACTTCGCGGCTTCACAGCTCAAGGTGACCGGCAAGCGCGACAAGCAACGGCTGATTCCTTTCGGCGACGAGTTGCGAGAGGCGATGAGGGAATACGTCAGGCGGAAAGACGCCGAGGTGCCCGGACCGACGGACGCCTTCTTCGTGAAGGCGAACGGCGAAAGGCTTTCGGCGGGCGCGGTCTACACCATCGTGAAGCGGAACCTGGCCAAGGTGACGACACAGAAGAAGATAAGCCCTCACGTGCTGAGGCATACCTTCGCCACCACGATGCTGAACAACCGGGCGGAGCTGGAGGCGGTGAAAGAACTGTTGGGACACGAAAGCGTCGCGACGACCGAGATCTATACGCACGTCACATTTGAGGAGCTTAAAAAAGTGTATAAACAAGCTCATCCAAGAGCATAAAACAAAAGGAGGTATGTATGGAGATCAGAGTACAGTCAATTCATTTTGACGCAACAGAGCAACTGCAAGCGTTCATCCAGAAGAAAGTGACGAAACTGGAGAGGTTCTACGAGGACATCACCAGGGCGGAAGTATCGCTGAAAGTGACCAAACCCGAAACCGCGGCCAACAAGGAGGCCGGCATCAAACTTCTTGTCCCCAACGGGGAACTGTACGCGAGCAAAGTGTGCGACACTTTCGAGGAGGCTATCGACCTGGACGTGGAAGCACTCGAGAAACAGCTGATAAAGTATAAAGAAAAGCTGCGAAGCAAATAAAATAAGGGAGATATTTTGTGAGAACAAAAAAAATGTCTAAATTTGCAGCCGTTTCGCACGCCTTTGGATGGGGACGGCTGCATTTCTTTGGCTGAAAACCCCAAGAACAGGCGAAAGGGGGCAAATACCAGAGTGGCCAAATGGGGCAGACTGTAAATCTGCTGGCTTACGCCTTCGGTGGTTCGAATCCATCTTTGCCCACCCCATAGAGGCCGCGAGAAGACAATTTCGCTGTTATAGCTCAGTGGTAGAGCACTTCCTTGGTAAGGAAGAGGTCCCGGGTTCAAGTCCCGGTAACAGCTCATAAGGACGTAAACGCTGATTATTAATCAAATAAATAGAAAAGTAAAGCTATGGCTAAAGAGAAATTTGAACGTACCAAGCCACATGTGAACATTGGTACTATTGGTCACGTAGACCACGGTAAGACGACCTTGACCGCCGCTATCACGATGGTATTGGCAAAGAAGGGTCTTTCTGAGATGCGTTCTTTCGATTCTATCGACAACGCTCCGGAGGAAAAAGAGAGAGGTATTACGATCAATACCGCTCACGTGGAGTATCAGACGGCCAACCGTCACTACGCTCACGTAGATTGCCCGGGACATGCCGATTACGTGAAGAACATGGTAACGGGTGCCGCCCAGATGGACGGCGCGATCATCGTAGTAGCCGCTACCGATGGCCCGATGCCCCAAACTCGTGAGCACATCTTGCTGGCTCGCCAGGTGAACGTTCCCCGTCTGGTCGTATTCCTGAACAAGTGCGACATGGTGGACGACGAAGAAATGCTGGAACTCGTCGAGATGGAAATGAGAGAGCTGCTCTCGTTCTACGATTTCGACGGCGACAATACCCCTATCATCCGTGGATCCGCCCTCGGCGCCCTCAACGGCGTTGCCAAGTGGGAGGAGAAGATCATGGAGCTGATGGACGCTGTGGACACTTGGATCCCGCTGCCTCCGCGCGACATCGACAAACCTTTCTTGATGCCGGTTGAGGACGTGTTCTCGATCACCGGTCGCGGTACCGTTGCTACTGGCCGTATCGAGACGGGTGTCATCAAGGTGGGCGACGAAGTGGAGATCCTGGGTCTTGGCGAGGACAAGAAGTGCGTCGTGACCGGCGTCGAGATGTTCCGCAAGTTGCTGGATACGGGCGAGGCTGGCGACAACGTTGGTCTGCTGCTCCGCGGTATCGACAAGAACGAGATCAAGCGTGGTATGGTGCTCTGCAAGCCCGGCCAGATCAAGCCGCACTCTCGCTTCAAGGCTGAGGTCTACATCCTGAAGAAAGAGGAAGGTGGCCGTCACACGCCGTTCCACAACAAGTACCGTCCCCAGTTCTATCTGCGCACGATGGACTGCACCGGCGAGATCACGCTGCCCGAGGGCACCGAGATGGTAATGCCGGGCGACAACGTGACGATCACGGTAGAGCTGATCTACCCGGTAGCGCTGAACACCGGTCTGCGTTTCGCCATCCGCGAAGGCGGCCGTACGGTAGGTGCCGGCCAGATCACGGAAATCCTGGATTAAGATACAACGGTAGTCAGCTCCTGGCTTCGCGCCGGGACTGGCTACCCATACACGGGAGTAGCTCAGTTGGTAGAGCACCGGTCTCCAAAACCGGGTGTCGGGAGTTCGAGCCTCTCCTCCCGTGCTAATATTATTCGGATGAAAAAGATAATCGCTTATATTAAGGAATCCTACGACGAACTTGTTCATAAAGTATCGTGGCCCACGTATTCTGAGCTTGCTAACAGCGCAGTTGTCGTTTTATATGCTTCCCTACTGATTGCGTTGGTAGTATGGGGGATGGATGTCTGTTTCCAGAACTTCATGGAAAATATTGTTTATCCACATCATTGATTTTAGGAGAAAATGGCTGAGATGGAGAAGAAATGGTACGTTCTGCGTGCTATTAGCGGAAAGGAGGCTAAGGTAAAAGAGTATCTTGAGGCTGATATCAAGAACAGCGACCTTAGCGAGTACGTATCTCAGGTGTTGATCCCCACCGAGAAGGTGTACCAGGTTCGCAACGGCAAGAAAGTTGTGAAAGAGAGAAGCTATCTTCCTGGTTACGTCCTGGTGGAGGCGGTGCTGGTAGGCGAGGTCGCCCACCATTTGCGCAATACTCCTAATGTGATAGGCTTTTTGGGCGGCTCCGAGAAACCGGTGCCCCTCAGACAATCCGAAGTGAATCGGATACTTGGCACGGTGGACGAATTGCAGGAGAGCGGTGAGGAACTCACCATCCCCTTCGTGATTGGCGAAACCGTGAAAGTTACTTTCGGCCCCTTCACCGGATTCAATGGCATCATTGAAGAGGTGAACAACGAGAAGAAGAAACTGAAGGTCATGGTGAAAATATTCGGACGGAAAACTCCGCTCGAATTGGGCTTTATGCAAGTGGAAAAGGAATGACGCGGACTTGTTACACCGTATCGTTCTTCGTTTAATGTTCATATATAATTTAATAGAAAATGGCTAAAGAAGTTGCTGGATTAATCAAGCTACAGATTAAAGGAGGCGCTGCGAACCCATCTCCTCCCGTAGGCCCCGCTTTGGGTTCTAAGGGTATCAACATCATGGAGTTCTGCAAGCAATTCAACGCCAGGACCCAGGACAAGGCTGGCAAGGTACTGCCCGTCATCATCACCTACTACGCGGACAAGACTTTCGACTTCGTCATCAAGACCCCGCCCGTAGCCATACAGCTGCTGGAGCTGGTGAAGGTGAAGAGCGGATCGGCCGAGCCTAACCGCAAGAAGGTCGCCGAGATCTCCTGGGAACAAGTGCGTACGATTGCCGAGGCCAAGCTGGTGGACTTGAATTGCTTCACCGTGGAAGCCGCCATGAAGATGGTGGCGGGTACGGCCAGGAGCATGGGCATCGCCGTAAAAGGGGAGTTCCCTGTTAATAACTAATAAACTTCAATTGTAATGGGTAAACTGACAAAGAATCAAAAGTTGGCCGCAAGTAAGGTTGAAGCGGGGAAAACATACTCACTGAAAGAAGCGGCGTCGCTGGTGAAGGAGATCTCTTTCACGAAGTTTGACGCTTCCTTGGATATTGACGTGCGTTTGGGTGTCGATCCACGTAAGGCTAACCAGATGGTGAGAGGCGTGGTTTCGCTTCCTCACGGTACGGGCAAGCAAGTACGTGTGTTGGCGCTCTGTACTCCCGACGCCGAAGCTGCCGCCAAAGAGGCTGGCGCCGACTATGTGGGTCTGGACGAGTATATCGAAAAGATCAAAGGCGGATGGACGGATATCGACGTGATCATCACCATGCCCTCCATCATGGGCAAGATTGGTGCCTTGGGACGTATATTGGGTCCCCGCGGACTGATGCCGAACCCGAAGAGTGGTACGGTGACCATGGACGTGGCCAAGGCCGTGAAGGAAGTGAAGCAAGGCAAGATCGACTTCAAGGTCGACAAGACCGGTATCGTTCACACCTCCATCGGCAAGGTTTCGTTCAGCCCCGAGCAGATTCGCGACAACGCGAAAGAGTTCGTCGCCACGTTGCTCAAACTGAAACCGACGGCTGCCAAGGGCACGTATATCAAGAGTATTTATCTTTCTAGTACAATGAGTCCGGGCCTCAAGGTAGACCCGAAATCGGTTGACGAATCTAATAAAGCAGAGTAACAATGAGAAAGGAAGATAAAAGTACGGTTATCGAGCAAATCGCCGCTACGATCAAGGAATATGCTCATTTCTACCTGGTGGACGTTACGGCGATGAACGCCGCGGCTACGAGCGCGTTGAGACGGGAGTGCTTCAAGCGGAACATCGGACTGATGGTCGTGAAGAACACCTTGCTCAAGAAAGCTCTCGAAAGCCTCGAAGGCGATTACTCCCCGCTTTACGTCGCCTTGAAAGGAACGACGGCAATCATGTTTTGCGACACCGCGAACTTGCCCGCCAAACTGATCAAGGACAAGGCGAAAGATGGCATACCCGGGCTGAAGGCCGCTTACGCGGAGGAAAGCCTCTACGTAGGCGCCGATCAATTGGACGCTCTCGTCGCGATCAAGAGCAAGAACGAAGTCATCGCCGACATCGTGGCCTTGCTGCAATCGCCCGCGAAGAACGTTATCTCGGCATTGCAATCGGGAGGCAACACCTTGCACGGTTTGCTTAAAACACTGGGCGAACGCCCCGAGGCGTAAACCTCGAACGCCTTCGCACGGTCGAAGGCAAAAGAAGAAAAAAACAAATCAATTAGTATTTAAACAATTAAAATCATAACAAAATGGCAGATTTGAAAGCTTTTGCAGAACAATTGGTTAACTTGACGGTTAAGGAAGTTAACGAACTGGCAACTATCCTTAAAGAAGAGTATGGAATTGAACCTGCTGCCGCAGCTGTTGCTGTCGCCGCCGGTCCCGCCGCCGCCGCGGTCGTTGAGGAGAAGACCTCGTTCGACGTGGTATTGAAGAGCCCGGGTGCCGCTAAACTCCAGGTAGTGAAGGCCGTTAAGGAGGCTTGTGGCCTTGGCTTGAAGGAAGCTAAAGACTTAGTGGACGGCGCGCCGAGCACGCTGAAAGAAGGTTTGGCTAAAGACGAAGCAGAATCACTGAAGAAAACTTTGGAAGAAGCTGGAGCTGAAGTTGAACTTAAATAAACATTACCCTGATTATCAGGTGATTCGGTTAAGAACCCTTCTAAAAGGGGGTTCTTAACCTTTTTATGTATATATTTCAAATTAAGTTCTCCAAATTCATTGACAGATGTCTTCAAATAGTGTAAATCAAAGAGTTAATTTTGCTTCGACTAAAAACCCGCTTGAATACCCGGATTTTTTGGAAGTGCAATTGAAGTCGTTCCAGGACTTTCTACAATTAGATACCCCTCCCGAGAAAAGGAAGAACGAGGGACTGTATAAAGTATTTGCCGAAAACTTCCCTATTGCAGACACAAGAAACAATTTCGTTCTTGAGTTCTTGGACTATTATATTGATCCCCCGCGCTATTCCATAGAAGAGTGCATAGAGCGTGGGCTTACTTATAGCGTCCCCCTGAAAGCCAAGCTGAAACTTTACTGTACCGACCCCGAGCATGAGGATTTCGATACGGTAATTCAGGACGTGTTCTTGGGTCCGATTCCTTATATGACCGACAAGGCTACCTTTGTGATCAATGGCGCCGAACGGGTCGTAGTGTCGCAGCTGCACCGTTCGCCGGGTGTCTTTTTCGGACAAAGCGTGCACGCGAACGGGACGAAGCTATACTCGGCTCGTATCATTCCGTTCAAGGGTTCCTGGATCGAGTTCGCCACCGACATCAACAACGTGATGTACGCCTACATCGACCGCAAGAAGAAGCTGCCGGTGACGACGTTGTTGCGTGCCATCGGCTTTGAGAACGACAAAGACATCCTGGAGATCTTCAACCTTGCCGAGGACATCAAGGTGAACAAAGTCAACCTGAACAAGGTGTTGGGACGCAAGCTGGCCGCGCGCGTGCTGAAGACCTGGATTGAGGATTTCGTCGACGAGGACACCGGCGAGGTGGTTTCCATCGAGCGCAACGAGGTCATCATCGACCGTGAGACTGTTTTGGAGGAACAACATATTGACGAGATCATCGAGTCGGGTGTCCAGAGCATCCTCATCCATAAGGAGGAGCCGAACCAGTCGGACTACTCCATCATATACAACACGCTGCAAAAAGACCCGAGCAACTCGGAAAAGGAGGCCGTGCTCTACATCTATCGCCAGCTGCGTAACGCCGATCCGGCCGACGACGCCAGCGCGAGAGAGGTGATCAATAACCTCTTCTTCTCGGAGAAACGCTATGACTTGGGCGACGTGGGACGCTACCGGATCAACAAGAAGCTGAACCTCGCCACGGACGCCAACGTGCGTGTCCTCACCAAGGAAGATATCATCGAGATTATCAAATACTTGATCGAGCTGATCAACTCGAAGGCCGACGTGGACGATATCGACCACCTGAGCAACCGCCGCGTACGTACGGTGGGCGAGCAGCTCTCCAACCAATTCGCCATCGGACTGGCCCGTATGTCGCGTACCATTCGCGAACGTATGAACGTGCGCGACAACGAAGTGTTCACTCCCATCGACCTGATCAACGCGAAGACCATCTCTTCGGTGATCAACTCGTTCTTCGGAACCAATGCCTTGTCGCAGTTCATGGACCAGACCAACCCGCTGGCGGAGATCACCCACAAGCGCCGTATGTCGGCGCTTGGGCCTGGTGGACTGTCGCGCGAGCGCGCCGGATTCGAGGTGCGCGACGTGCACTACACCCACTACGGACGGCTCTGCCCCATCGAGACGCCCGAAGGACCTAACATCGGCCTGATCTCCTCGCTCTGCGTGTTCGCCAAGATCAACGAGCTGGGATTCATCGAGACCCCTTACCGAAAGGTGGAGGAAGGGAAGGTCGACCTCACCGACAACGGACTGGTGTATCTCACCGCCGAGGAGGAGGAGGAAAAGATCATCGCCCAGGGCAATGCCCCGCTGAACGACAAGGGGGTGTTCGTCAACAACAGGGTGAAGGCTCGCCAAGATGCCGACTTCCCCGTGGTAGAACCCTCGCAAGTCGACCTGATGGACGTGTCGCCCCAGCAGATAGCCTCCATCGCCGCCTCCCTGATCCCTTTCCTGGAGCACGACGACGCCAACCGCGCGCTGATGGGATCGAACATGATGCGCCAAGCCGTTCCCCTGCTGAGAAGCGAAGCCCCGATCGTGGGTACAGGCATCGAGCGGCAATTGGTGCGCGACTCGCGCACGCAGATCACCGCCGAGGGCAATGGCGTGATCGAGTACGTGGACGCCACGATTATACGTATCCTATACGACCGCACGAAGGACGAGGAATTCGTTAGCTTCGAGCCGGCCCTGAAAGAGTACCATATCCCCAAGTTCCGCAAGACGAACCAGAGCATGACCATCGACCTGCACCCGACATGCAGCAAGGGGCAGCGAGTGAAGAAAGGCGACATCCTGACCGAGGGCTACTCCACGGAGAACGGAGAGCTGGCGCTGGGCAAGAACCTGCTGGTGGCCTATATGCCCTGGAAGGGATACAACTACGAGGATGCCATCGTGCTGAACGAGCGGGTGGTGCGCGAAGACCTGCTGACCTCCATACACGTGGAAGAGTACGCGCTGGAAGTGCGCGAGACGAAACGCGGCATGGAAGAGCTGACCTCCGACATCCCCAACGTGAGCGAAGAGGCCACGAAGGACCTGGACGAGAACGGCATCGTGAGAATCGGCGCGCGCATCGAGCCGGGCGACATCATGATAGGCAAGATCACGCCGAAAGGCGAATCGGATCCCTCGCCCGAAGAGAAGCTGCTCCGCGCCATCTTCGGCGACAAGGCCGGCGACGTGAAAGACGCCTCGCTGAAAGCCTCTCCTTCGCTGAAGGGTGTGGTGATCGGCAAAAGGCTGTTCTCGCGCGTGGTGAAGAGCCGCAACAGCAAGCTGGCCGACAAGGCGCTGCTGCCCAAGATCGACGATGAGTTCGAATCGAAGGTGGCCGACTTGAAGCACTTGCTGGAAGACAAACTGCTGAAGCTGACCGAGGGCAAGACCTCGCAAGGCGTGAAAGATTATCTGGGAGCCGAGGTCATCGCCAAGGGGACGAAGTTCTCCATGTCCGACCTGAAATCGCTCGACTTCACCTCTATCCAGCTGAGCAACTGGACCAGCAACGAGCATACCAACAGCATGATCCGCGACCTGGTGATGAACTTCATCAAGAAGTACAAGGAGCTGGACGCCGAGCTGAAGCGCAAGAAGTTCGCCATCACCATCGGCGATGAGCTGCCCGCGGGCATCATCCAGATGGCGAAGGTCTACATCGCCAAGAAACGCAAGATCGGCGTGGGCGACAAGATGGCCGGTAGGCACGGTAACAAGGGTATCGTGTCGCGCATCGTACGCCAGGAAGACATGCCTTTCCTGGCCGACGGAACGCCGGTGGACATCGTCCTGAACCCGTTGGGCGTGCCTTCGCGTATGAACATCGGGCAAATCTTCGAGGCCGTGTTGGGACGTGCCGGAAGAAAGCTGGGCGTGAAATTCGCCACCCCTATCTTCGACGGAGCCACCCTGGACGACCTGGACAAGTGGACCGACAAGGCCGGCCTGCCCCGCTACTGCAAGACCTATCTCTGCGACGGCGGCACGGGCGAACAGTTCGACCAGCCGGCGACCGTGGGCGTGACCTACATGCTGAAGCTGGGACACATGGTCGAGGACAAGATGCACGCGCGCTCCATAGGCCCGTACTCGCTCATCACGCAGCAGCCGCTTGGCGGTAAGGCGCAGTTCGGCGGTCAGCGCTTCGGAGAGATGGAGGTTTGGGCGCTCGAAGGATTTGGCGCCGCGCACATCCTGCAAGAGATACTGACGATTAAGTCGGACGACGTGGTAGGCCGCTCCAAGGCATACGAGGCCATCGTGAAAGGTGAGCCGATGCCGCAACCCGGCATACCCGAATCCCTCAACGTGTTGCTGCACGAGCTGCGTGGACTGGGACTGAGCGTCAACTTAGAATAATGTGTTTAATTTCCATTCAATCAAATAAAAAGTATGGCTTTTAGAAAAGAAAATAAGTCGAAAAGTAACTTCTCGAAGATCTCGATAGGATTGGCTTCTCCCGAAGAAATCCTGGAGAACTCGAGTGGTGAAGTGTTGAAGCCTGAAACCATCAATTACCGCACCTACAAGCCCGAGCGCGACGGCTTGTTCTGCGAGCGCATCTTTGGTCCCATCAAGGACTACGAGTGCCATTGCGGTAAATATAAGCGTATCCGTTACAAAGGTATCGTCTGCGACCGTTGCGGCGTGGAGGTGACCGAGAAGAAGGTACGTCGCGAGCGCATGGGACACATCAAGCTGGTGGTGCCGGTGGCACATATCTGGTACTTCCGTTCGCTCCCCAACAAGATTGGTTATTTGCTTGGATTGCCTACCAAGAAATTGGATGCCATCATCTATTACGAGCGTTATGTCGTCATCCAGCCGGGAGTGAAGTCTGCCGATGGCGTCAACCAATACGACTTGCTCGCCGAGGAGGAGTACCTCGACATCCTGGACACGCTCCCCAAGGAGAATCAATATTTGGAAGACTCCGACCCCAACAAGTTCATCGCCAAGATGGGCGCCGAGGCCATCTACGACCTCTTGGTGCGCCTGGACCTGGACGCCCTTTCTTACGAGCTTCGTCACCGCGCGGGCAACGACGCCTCGCAGCAACGCAAGAACGAGGCGCTGAAACGCCTGCAGGTAGTCGAGTCGTTCCGCTCCTCGCGTGGCCGCAACAAGCCCGAGTGGATGATCGTGCGCACGGTGCCCGTCATACCTCCCGAGCTGCGCCCGTTGGTGCCGCTGGATGGCGGACGTTTCGCCACGTCCGACCTGAACGACCTCTATCGTCGGGTGATCATCCGTAACAACCGCTTGAAGCGTCTCATCGAAATCAAGGCGCCCGAGGTCATCTTGCGCAACGAGAAGCGCATGCTCCAGGAAGCGGTGGATTCATTGTTCGACAACTCGCGCAAGTCGAGCGCCGTGAAGACCGACGCCAACCGCCCGCTGAAATCCCTGTCGGACAGCCTGAAAGGCAAGCAGGGACGGTTCCGCCAGAACCTCTTGGGTAAGCGCGTCGATTACTCCGCGCGTTCGGTCATCGTCGTAGGCCCCGAGCTGAAGATGGGCGAGTGCGGTATCCCCAAACTGATGGCCGCCGAGCTGTACAAGCCGTTCATCATCCGCAAGCTCATCGAGCGCGGCATCGTGAAGACGGTGAAGTCGGCCAAGAAGATCGTGGACCGCAAGGAAGCCGTCATCTGGGACATCCTCGAGCACGTCATGAAGGGACATCCCGTCCTGCTGAACCGTGCCCCGACGCTTCACCGCCTGGGTATCCAGGCGTTCCAGCCGAAGATGATCGAGGGAAAGGCCATACAGCTGCACCCGCTGGCATGTACGGCGTTCAACGCCGACTTCGACGGTGACCAGATGGCCGTGCACTTGCCACTCAGCAACGAGGCTATCCTGGAGGCGCAGATGCTGATGCTCCAGTCGCACAACATACTCAACCCCGCCAACGGGGCGCCTATCACCGTGCCCGCGCAGGACATGGTGCTCGGCCTCTACTACATCACCAAACTACGCACCGGAGCCAAGGGCGAGGGACTTGTCTTCTACGGTCCCGAGGAGGCGTTGGTGGCCTACAACGAAGGGAAGGTCGACATACACGCCCCCGTGAAAGTCATGGTGAAGGATGTGGACGAGAGCGGCGACATCGTCAACGTGATGCGCGAGACCTCCGTGGGACGTGTCATCGTCAACGAGATCGTCCCTCCCGAGGTGGGATTCATCAACGAAATCGTCTCCAAGAAGTCCTTGCGCGACATCATCAGCAAGGTCATCAAGGTATGTGGCGTGGCCAAGGCGGCCAACTTCCTCGACGGCATCAAGAACCTGGGCTACTACATGGCCTTCAAGGGTGGCTTGTCGTTCAACTTGGGCGACATCATCATCCCGTCCGAGAAGGAACAGCTGGTGCAGAAGGGATACGACGAGGTGGAGCAAGTGGTGAACAACTACAACATGGGCTTCATCACCAACAACGAACGATACAACCAGGTCATCGACATCTGGACGCATGTCAACGGCGAGCTGTCGAACATACTGATGAAGACCATCTCGTCCGACGACCAAGGCTTCAACTCCGTATTCATGATGCTCGACTCGGGCGCTCGTGGATCGAAGGAGCAGATCCGCCAGCTCTCGGGCATGCGCGGACTGATGGCCAAGCCGCAGAAGGCGGGTGCCGAGGGCGGACAGATCATCGAGAACCCCATCTTGTCCAACTTCAAGGAGGGACTTTCGGTGCTGGAATACTTCATCTCCACTCACGGTGCCCGTAAGGGTTTGGCCGATACCGCCCTGAAGACGGCCGACGCCGGATACCTTACCCGCCGCTTGGTCGACGTGTCGCACGACGTGATCATCACCGAGGAAGACTGCGGTACGCTGAGGGGATTGGTATGCACCGACCTCAAGAACAACGACGAGATTATCGCCACGCTATACGAACGCATCCTGGGGCGCGTCTCCGTGCACGACATCATCCATCCCACCACCGGCGAGCTGCTGGTGGCCGGAGGTGAGGAGATCACGGAAGAGATTGCCCAGAAGATACAAGAATCGCCCATCGAGAGCGTGGAGATCCGCTCCGTGCTCACGTGCGAGGCCAAGAAAGGCGTCTGCGCCAAGTGCTACGGCCGCAACCTCGCCACGAGCCGCATGGTGCAGAAGGGCGAGGCTGTCGGCGTCATCGCCGCGCAGTCCATCGGCGAGCCGGGTACGCAGCTGACCTTGCGTACGTTCCACGCCGGAGGTACGGCCGCCAACATCGCGGCCAACGCCACCATCGTGGCGAAAAACAGCGCCAAGCTGGAATTCGAGGAACTGCGTACGGTGGATGCGGTCGACGAGGATGGCGTAGCCGCCAAGGTCGTGGTCGGTCGCCTGGCCGAGGTACGCTTTGTCGACGTCAATACCGGAATCGTGCTCTCCACGCACAACGTGCCTTATGGCTCGACCCTTTACCTGGGCGACGGGGCGCTGGTGGAGAAAGACGTGCTCATCGCCAAGTGGGACCCGTTCAACGCGGTCATCATCACCGAGGCCACCGGTAAGGTGGAATTCGAGGGCGTGATCGAGAACGTCACCTTCAAGGTGGAGTCGGACGAGGCGACGGGACTTCGGGAAATCATCATCATCGAGTCCAAGGACAAGGCGAAAGTGCCCATGATTCACATCTTTGGCGAGGATGGCAACCTCATCCGTACGTACAACTTGCCCGTGGGTGGCCACGTCATCGTGGAAAACGCGCAGCAAGTGAAGGCGGGCGAAGTCATCGTCAAGATACCGCGTGCCGTGGGCAAGGCGGGCGACATCACGGGCGGTCTGCCCCGTGTCACCGAGCTGTTCGAGGCGCGCAACCCGTCCAATCCCGCCGTAGTCTCCGAGATCGACGGCGAGGTGACCATGGGCAAGATCAAGCGCGGTAACCGCGAAATCGTCGTCACCTCCAAGACTGGTGAGGTGAAGAAATACCTCGTGGCACTGTCCAAGCAGATCCTCGTGCAGGAGAACGACTACGTACGTGCCGGCACACCGTTGTCCGACGGCGCCATCACGCCGGCCGACATCCTTGCCATCAAGGGTCCCACGGCCGTGCAGGAGTACATCGTGAACGAGGTTCAGGACGTATATCGTCTGCAAGGCGTGAAGATCAACGACAAGCACTTCGAGATCATCGTCCGCCAGATGATGCGCAAGGTACAAATCGACGAGCCGGGCGACACCCGCTTCCTGGAACAACAGGTTGTGGACAAGCTCGACTTCATGGAAGAGAACGACCGCATCTGGGGAAAGAAGGTGGTAATCAGCGCCGGCGATTCCCAGAACATGCAGGCCGGACAGATCGTGACGGCCCGTAAGCTGCGCGACGAGAACAGTATGCTGAAGCGCCGAGACCTCAGACTGGTCGAGGTGCGCGACGCCGTGGCCGCCACCTCCACGCAGATCCTGCAAGGTATCACGCGTGCCGCCCTGCAAACGTCAAGCTTCATGTCGGCCGCCTCTTTCCAGGAGACCACGAAGGTGCTCAACGAGGCCGCCATCAACGGCAAGGTGGACAAGCTCGAGGGTATGAAGGAGAACGTCATCTGCGGACACCTCATCCCCGCCGGTACCGGACAACGCGAGTTCGAGAAACTCATCGTCGGCTCGAAAGAGGAGTACGAGCGCATCTTGGCCAACAAGAAGACCGTGCTCGACTACAACGAAGTGGAATAACGTTGTGCCACACGCCGCCAACCAACGGCGGCCACCAAATAGAAAGAAGGAGCGATTGCCCGACACCCAAGCGTGCGGCGATCGCTCCTTGTTTTGTGTGGTTGAGTGTCGTTCCTTGAATGATGAATAAAAGTTTCCTACCCCTTTGCTCAGAGGTTGGACCTGGTTACAGATCCGCGAGGTGGTAACTCTGAGTCCTCCCTTCCAGCGGAGGGGAGGTGCCCGAAGGGCGGAGGGGAG
>JAISIZ010000006.1 GCA_031261785.1 Mediterranea sp. (in: CFB group bacteria) | reverse complement strand
CGGATCCCGTGCGGCGTGCGGGGAGCCATCGCGCCGGCGCGAAGTGTCCATGCGGCGTGCGCGGGCTTTTCGCGGCGGTGACAATCGCCCCTGTCTGCGGCATGGGCTTTTCGCGACGGTGCGAAGTGTCCATGCCGATGGCTTGAGGAGTTCGCGGTGGCGATAAACGCCCCTGTTCGCCGCATGGGCGTTTCGCGGCGGCGCGAGGGTTCCGTGTCGCCCGCATGAGGTTTTCGCTGAGGTGCTAAAGGGCGCGGATTCCTGTATCTCTCAAGTGAACGACTTTATAAAAGATGGCACAAGACAAACACAGGTTTTCACTGGTGTCCCTGTTTTTTCCGTAAATTCATGCTTTTATAACGGATGTATGGAGAAAGGGCACCGTCAATCTTTATCCTTTATGAACCCTATCCGCGGCCGTGGCTTCTCCTCCAGCCTCTTCTGCGTTTGAAGCTCGGCCAATGTTTGGTTGATAAGCTCCAATTGCATACGGGTGTCCTCGTTAATGTCGTTTTGGTCGGCGAAGACTTCCTCAATGTATTGCTTTAGTTCCGCATATTTGTCGACGGGGGGCAGGGTTACCATTTGACGGATGGCCACAAAAGCACGCATTATATTGATATTTACCTGTATCGCAATATCGCTATTCAATATCCCTGATAGCATGGCTAAGCCCTGTTCCGTAAAAGCTAAAGGTAGTTTCCTGCTTCCGCCCCAACTACTTGAAATCACAATTTGTGATTTCAAGTTCTCCCATTCGTTTTCGTTCAATCGGAACATGAAATCAGGAGGAAATCGCTTCATGTTACGCTTAACAGCTTGATTCAATACACGGGTCTCTACCCCGTACATCTCTGCCAAGTCACGGTCGAGCATCACCTTTTGGCCTCCTATTTCGTATATTTTGCTCTGTATAATCTCTATCTGTTCCATATTAATTTATGAAGTTTCTCACTTGTGAGGTCGGGCGTAACGCTCGCGATTGATAGTATCAATTCCTTGCGTTTGATTACACCCATGTTGAGCCTTGGCCGCTTATCTGCCGGTATGATACACTTGGCTTTGTATTGCTGCCTCTTATCGTCCCATAGGTCGGGGCGTATGGTTAACTCCGACTTGTGGAAGAGTTGCTTCCCCTTGCCGTTTTGCGAGCGGAAACGAATATTCGCTTCCTTATCCCGCTTACCTGTTCTAATGAACGCTGTCACTGTTGCCATCCAATTTTATTGCTTAGGTCTTGCAAAGGTAGAGAACTTGCAAGCCTTCCGCAAGCCGAAAACGCAAGAAGATGAAATACCACACCACATCGTGCAATATCTCATCTTCTCTAAAATTGGCTATTTATAGCGGTAATGGCTTGTTTTCGGTAGCGTGCCATCGCGCTGGAAGTATTCCCGTGGGGAGTCGAACCCCAATCGTCGGAACCGGAATCCGATATTCTATCCATTGAACTACGGGAACGGGACGAGGCTTTCTTGAAAGCGGGAGCAAAAGTAGGAAAAAAGTTCGTATTATGGAACGGTTGCCCTGTTTTTTTTCGCAAACGCCCCAACACTCGTTAAAAGAATGGCGGAAGAGTTATTTTTTCCCAAAAAGAGAGGGCGTAGTTTGTAGGAGTAATGAATATGACTTAGTTTTATCGTTAAATAAAGAAGGGGTATGTAGCCCCTTTAAAACTTAAAACCAATACGATTATGTCAAAATTTGAAATCTCTAAAAGAAAGGACGGACAGTTCCAGTTCAATCTTAAAGCAGGTAACGGTGAGATTATCCTCACCAGTGAAGGCTACGTCGCTAAAGACGGTTGCAAAAACGGAATCACTTCCGTGCAGAAAAACGCCCCTTTGGACGAGCGCTATGAGCGCAAGGTCGCGAAGAATGGCAAACCTTTCTTCAACCTGAAAGCTTCCAACGGCCAAGTCATCGGCTCAAGCGAGATGTACTCCAGCGAGGCCGCCCGGGACAAAGGTATCGAGTCCGTCAAGAAGAACGCTCCCATCGCCACACTCTCCGACCTGACGATCGAGTAATCCTTTAGGGACAAGGAAACAAAAAGACGAGTCGGCAAGGATAAACCTTGCCGACTCGTCTTTTTGTTGTTCGTTATCTCCTCCCCGATTCACTCAATTGCCGTCGGGCTTCTCGATCTCCACGTATGGGCTGGGATCCCACCGGAAGGTTTCGGGAGCGTCGGGACGCGCGGGGTCGTAAGCCGTGTAGTCGGGACGGAGGTAGCGAGTGATGGGCAGGGCGATTTGTTTCATCCCCTCGATCACGCATTTGGCAATCTGGTACGCGCCGTAGGGGTTGAAGTGCGTGTTGTCCTCCAGCGGGTTGGGCTGTCCGGGGAACGTGTTGGCGGGATAGTGCACGAACGCTCGCCTGGAAGCCTCTTCGCCCAGCGCTTCGTAGAGCGTGCGGGTGAGGGCATGCAGGTCGATGAGCGGAACATTTTCCTTCCGCGCCAGCCAGCGCACGGCGTCGGGATAGTCGAGATGGGTGTCGCGTATCTTCCCGTCGGGACCAAAGCTACGGCGTTGCGTGGGGGTGACCAGCACGGGGTGCGCGCCACGCAGGCGAGCCTCGTCGACGAATGTCTTCAGCGAGGTCATGAAGGAGTAGAACGCCCCTTTGCCCGGCCCCTTCTGTTTCTGGTCGTTGTGTCCGAACTCCACGAAGAGGTAGTCGCCCGGCTTTATTTGCGTGAGGATCTTCTTCAGTCGGCCGGCGGCGATGAAGGTATTGGCCGCCTCGCCCGATTCGGCGTAGTTGGCGAAGCAGACGCTGTCGTTGAAGAACCGGGGAATGATCTGTCCCCAGCTGCACCAAGGCTCGTTGTCCTGGTCCACCACGGTGGAGTTGCCGCAGAGGAACACCGTAGGCACGTTGTCGGCCCGTTCGATGGTGAGTTCCGTCACCAAGGGCGCCCGTCCGCTGAACTCCAGCGTGAGGCTATCGTCCCAGTTCAGCTTGTGGCGTTCGCGCGGCTTGACCTTCACCTCCTCGGTGGGCGAGAGGCGCGTGTCGCGCTTGTTGATGACGAACGTGAGGCGCCGTGTCTCGCCGCGTCGGGTGACGACGTGCTCGAAGAACAATCGGCGCGACTCACCCTTGATAGTGGTCTCGCCCGCCCGTCGCTTGCTGCCCACGAGCGCGCTGACACGATAGTTGCCGTCGGGCAACGCCACTGAGAAGCGGGCGGGCGTGGTATCGAAGCGATAGGTCGCCGGCGCTTGCCCCCGCGCCGACGACGCGGCGCAAAGGACGATGAGGAATATGAATAACTGTTTCATGACACCTATTTATATATAATAAGGAAAGGCGTGGCTACGGCCGCAGCAGATATTTCTTCAGTCCACAATCCACGGCGCGTATGCCCTCGGCCACGCAGGCGGCGTTCTGGCGGGCGCCCTTCAGCGAGGAGTGCGTATGGTCGCGGTTGAAGTAAGCCTTGGCGGCCTCCTGTCCCTCGGCCTGCAGCTTGTCGGCCGAGATCTGGTTGAGGTCGATGAAGCATGCGCCCGTCGCCTCGGCCACCTCCCTCGCCCATCGGGCGTGCGTGTCGCGTCGGCGTTCGATTTGTCCCTCTTTCCAGATATTGCGCGGCGTGTAGCTCAGCACCACGGGGATGGCGCCCTTCTCCTGCGCGTCGCGGATAAACTTGCGCAGGTACCAGCCGTAGGTATAGATCACCTGGTACTTGCCCGTAGGCTCCATGAGGAACACCTTGCTCCCGTCGTCCGTGCCGGGGAGTTCGGCGCGCGCCTTTCCGGTGTTGATCTCTCCCGCGTCATTATGTCCGAACTGCATCAGCACGTAGTCGCCGGGGCGCAAGGCGGCGTACACCTTATCCCATCGTCCCTCGTCGAGGAAGGTGCGGGCACTGCGCCCGGCCATGGCCTGGTTCTCCACCGTTATCTTCGAGGTGTCGAACAGCTCGTCGAGCACGCTCCCCCACCCCCACATGCCTTCGGGGTCACGGTCGGTATTCTTCACCGTGCTGTCGCCTATGGTGAAGATCACGGGATGGTCGCCCTTCCTGCTCTTTCCGGTTTCCCGGTCCGTGGCGACAGGTTTCAGGAAAGCGGCCAGTCCCAGTCCCTTGTAGGCGCGGATGCCCTCGGCGGCCGACTCGGCGTTGATCTTCGCCCCGAAGGCGCTGGTGTGTATGCGGTCGATGTAGAACATGTACTTCACCTTCTCCTTCCCGAATCGTTCGTACTTGCGCGCGGTGATGTCGGTGAGGTCGATGAACGGTACTTGTTCCTCGGCGGCCACCTGCCGTTGCCAGCGGTTGAAGGTCTGGTCGTATCGGGTCACGATGGTGCTGTCCTTGTCCGTCCATGCGTTGCGTGGCGTAAGCCCCATCAGTATGGGACGCGCGCCGCGCGCCTTCGTTTCGCGTACGAAGCGGCGGATATATTCGCCGTAGGTGTATACGGTTTCGCGTGCGCCCGTCTCCTTGATGACCACCCGCATCGAGTCGCGTCCCGTGCCGGGAATGGAGGCCCGGGCACGTCCGCTGTCGTACGGTCCGTTGTCGTTGTGCCCCAGTTCGATGATCACCCAGTCGCCTTTCCGTATCCCCTTCAGCACGTCGGGCCAGAGGCGGTTGTAGAAGGTCCGGCTGCTGGTACCTCCCAGCGCGTGGTTCTCCACGCTGATGCGGTTGGCGTCGAAATAGTCGGGCGCGTAGTATCCCCATCCCCACTGTCCGTTGTTGCCGTTGCCCAGCGTGCCGGTGCGCATGGTGGAATTGCCGACGAGGAACAGTACCGGGCGTCCCGCCTTGCGGCTCGATCCGGCTATGGGCCGCGCGGTACGCGCCTTGTTCAGGCTGTCGAGGGTGAGGTCGGTCACCTGGTTCACGTCGCGCATGGGCGCGGCGGTGTACGTATAGGGTTGCCCGTCGACGGTGACATTGCGTACGGCGAAACGTTCCACGTCGTCAGTCACGAAGAGCGGCCGTCCGTCGGCCTTGGCATAGTGGAAATGTACGCCGTCCAGCGTCACCCCCTTGGCATGGCGGACGAAGAAGCCCTTGGCGGGTACCACGCCAAACATCCAAGGTTCGGGATATTCCGCCTCGTTCTCGGGCGGCATGCGTTGGCCGTCGTCGGCGCTGAACCCGCCTTGGTGGTAGATGTGTACGTTGCTCAGCGTGACATCCTCGATCGTCGCTCCGGGCACGCCGCTGATGATGGACGAGTAGCGCGAGTCGGCGTTCCAGACATTGACGTTGCTGATGAGTATGCGGCGCATCGTCCCCACCTTCGTCCCCTCGGGGCTACGCATCCGCTTGCCGAGGCGGAGGAAGAAAGGGGCGTTGACGATGTCGCGCATGGTGACGCCGCTCACTACGACGTCCTCCAGCGCCCCTCCGTCGACGGTCTCCAGCGCCAGCCCGCGGCAGCGGTCGAAGAGGCAGTTGGCGATAACGATATTCTTGAATCCCCCGCTCGACTCGGTGCCGAGCTTGATACGTCCCGTCACTCCGCCCTTGTCGGGCGCTTGCGTCTCATGGCGTAGCCAAGTGGCGCCGTACATCGTCTCGCGGTCGTATCCGCTCACTAAGCAGTTGGCTATGGTGACGTTCTCTGTGTCGCGAAACTCGCCCAGCCCGTACGATGCCTTCAGCACGATGGCGTCGTCCCACGGGGTGTTGATGGTGCAGTCGGCAACGCGCACGTTGCGGCAGCAATCTATGTCCAATCCGTCGCGGTTGGTGTCTATCTTGACACCCAATACGTTGAGGTTGTCCACGCCTGTGGCCAGCAAGGCGAAATGTCCGCAGCGCAGCATGGTGATGTCGCGGAGCGTGACGTTGCGGCACAGCTTCAGGGCGATGGCCTTGTTGCCCACGCCGTTGCCGTACGGTCCCTCGCGTGTCAGTCCCTTGCCGTCGATGATGCCTGGCCCGCTGATGGTGATGTCCTCCAGCCCTATGCCCCACATCAGCGAGTTCTTCCAGTGGCTATGGCCGAAGTCCTGAAACTTGTTCTCACCCCCGTTGTACAGGTTCGGTTCGGGCGCGTCGTATCCCTGCCTGCCGGTTGGCTCGGCGGCCACGACACGCGCCCCTTGCGCCAGGTAGACGTGCACGTGGCTGGCCAGGCGGATGGAATAGCAGGCGTATTCGCCGGCGGGGACGTAGACGGTCCCGCCGCCTTTGGCCGCCGCCGCGTCGATGGCTTTGTTGAAAGCCGGCGAATCGACCGTACGGCCGTCGCCTTTCGCGCCGTACTCCTTGACGTTATACACTGACGAGGACGCGGCCCGCGCGACGAGCGCGCCGCAGAAGAACAATAGAAGTGTGATGACTTGCTTCATGGATTCGTTGTTTTGATTCTGATCTATTTGGATGGGCAAAAGTACGGTTTCCGCTCCTAACACATATAGACATGCGTACATATTCATGGAAAATAGTACATAAGCATGGAAAACAGTACAGAAAACGCGTTTATCTCGCCATATCCGCTATCTTTGCCACAAGAATTTAAATCCATATACGCACATGAAACGACTCTTATGGGTAGCGGCATGCCTTTTCGGGATAGCAGGCACGCTCAAGGCCCAAACACCATGGTTCGCCGACCGCGACCTCACCCTGACAGGTGTCTATTACTATCCCGAGCATTGGAACGAGGCGCAGTGGGAACGCGACCTGAAGCAGGTGCGCGACCTTGGCTTCGAGTTTGTCCACTTCGCCGAGTTCGCCTGGGCGCAGCTGGAACCCGAAGAGGGACGCTATGACTTCGCCTGGCTCGACCGCGCCGTGGCGCTCGCCGCCAAGTACGACCTCAAGGTAGTGATGTGCACCTCCACCGCCACACCGCCCGTCTGGCTCTCGCGCAAGTATCCCGAGATACTGCTGAAACAGGAAGACGGCATGGTGCTCGACCACGGCGCCCGCCAGCACGCCTCCTTCGCCTCGCCGCTCTACCGGCGCCTCGCCTACCGCATGATTGAGGAGCTGGCACGCCATTACGGAACCGACACCCGCATCGTAGGCTGGCAGCTCGACAACGAGCCGGCCGTGCAATTCGACTACAACCTGGCTGCCGAGCTGGCCTTCCGCGACTACCTCCGCCAACGATACCACAACAATATCGGTGAGCTAAACGACGCTTGGGGCACCGCGTTCTGGAGCGAGGTGTATGCCTCGTTCGACCAAATCACCCTGCCCAAGTTCCGCCAGATGTTCATGAACCATCACCAGATCCTGGACTACCGACGCTTCGCCGCCAGCCAGACCAACGACTTCCTGAACGAGCAGGCGCTGCTCATCAAGCGATACGCCCGCGACCAATGGGTCACCACCAACTACATCCCCAACTACGAGGAGGGACATATCGGCAGAAGCCCAGCCCTCGACTTCGTGAGCTACACCCGCTACATGGTGTATGGCGACAACGAGGGAATAGGCCGTCGGGGATACCGCGTGGGCAACCCGCTGCGCATCGCCTATGCCAACGACTTCTTCCGCCCCGTCGACGGCACCTACGGCGTGATGGAGCTGCAACCCGGCCAGGTGAACTGGGGAAGCATCAACCCGCAGCCGCTGCCGGGAGCCGTGAGGCTATGGCTTTGGAGCGTGTTCGCCGGCGGAAGCGACTTCGTATGCACCTACCGCTACCGCCAGCCACTCTACGGCACGGAGCAGTATCACTATGGCATCGTGGGAACCGATGGCGTCAGCGTCACCCCGGGCGGACACGAATACGCACGCTTCATCCGCGAGGTGAAGACGCTACGCCCGAAAGCCAAGCCGAAAGAGACGAAACCCGCCGACTACCTGGCACGCCGCACCGCCATACTCTTCAACCACGAGAATGCCTGGAGCATCGACCGGCAAAAACAAAACAGTACATGGAACACCGACGCGCACATACAGAAGTACTACCGCACGCTGAAAAGCTTCGGAGCGCCCGTCGACATCATCGACGAACAAAAGGAGTTCGCCCCCTACCCCGTGCTCATCGCGCCCGCCTACCAATTGGCCGACCCCGCCCTCGTGGCACGCTGGACGGACTACGCGCGCGGCGGCGGACACCTCGTCCTCACCTGCCGCACCGCGCAGAAGGATCGCTACGGACGACTGCCCGAGGCACCCTTCGGCTCCATGCTCACCCCGCTGACAGGCAACACGCTCGACTTCTACGACCTGCTGCTGCCCAACGATCCCGGACGCTACGTCATCGACGGAAAGACCTACACGTGGAATACCTGGGGAGAAATCCTACTGCCCGCCGCCGACAGCCAGACACTGGGCAGCTACGTCGATGAATACTATGCCGGACGCCCGGCCATCACCACCCGTGCGCTGGGCAAGGGAACCGTCACCTACATAGGCATCGACAGCACCGATGGCGCCCTGGAGCGCGACGTGCTGACAAAGCTATACGCCCAATGGAACATCCCCACGCTCGACCTCCCCTACGGCGTGACGCTGGAATACCGCAACGGCTTCGGCATCGTGCTGAACTACAGCGACAAGCCCTACACCTTCAGCCTGCCCCCCGGAGCCACCGTGCTGATTGGCGAAACCACGATCCCTACGGCGGAAGCGCTGGTCATAGCGATTAGTGATTGATTTCCTCGAAATCCACGTACTCCCCCTCATCCTTCCCGAAAATCTTGCGCGGATGGGATGGGGGCTGGGTACGGTCGTCACGGGATTGCCCGGGATTGGCTGTCGCCGAACGGGAATAAGGCTTCCGCCCCAATCCGAAAAGTGTCCTCACCAGGAATCCGATAATGGATACGCCCAGGGAAACGATGAGTACGATGAGCAATAGAAAGAACAGAAGGATGTGCATGACACTCGATTTTTCTTATAAGAACAAATCTGGGCGAGGAGTGGTTCACCCCCGCTCCTCCACTTTTCGCCTCGCGGTGAGCGCCGACAGCAAGATGTACCAGCCAATGATGGCGGCAAAGGCGCTGATACCCAGCACGAAGAGCAGCGGCACGCAAACCAGCAGGAAGAGGAAGCTCACCTTGTTGTTTCGCCACGACAGGTTCTTGAATTTCAACGAGAACATCGGGATCTCCGACACCAGCAGCCAGGCCGAGAGGCATACCAGCGCCAACAGGTAGAGCGGATGGAAAGCGGGCGAAGTGAGGAAACCGTGAGAACCGGCCACCAGCGAGGCCCAGAACAGGGCATTGGCCGGCACGGGCAAGCCGACAAATGAACTCGTTTGCCGACTGTCGTTGTTGAACTTCGCCAGGCGGAGCGCCGAAAAAATGGAGATGAGGAAAGCGGCGTAGGGCAGCCAAGCCTCGACGTTCGCCATCGATCCCGGATAGTCCATCTCCTTGAACAGGGAGAAGACAATGACCGACGGAGCGAAACCGAAGCTGACGTCGTCGGCCAGCGAATCCAAGTCCTTGCCGATGATGGAATGCGCGCCCAGCAAGCGCGCCAGCATGCCATCGAAGAAATCGGCAACGGCGCTAAGCACGATACAGAGCAACGCCAACTCATATCGGCTCTCGAAAGCCATGACGGCGGCGAGACAACCGAAGAAAAGGTTCAAGCAGGTGACGGAGTTGGGGATATTGTCTTTTACGCGAATCATTATGTTATCTGTGTTTACTTCAGTTTGGCGATCACCGTCTGGTTGCCCACGGTAACCTGTCCCATCTTGACGCACACCTCCGTACCGACGGGAAGGTAGACATCCACCCGCGAGCCGAACTTGATGAAGCCCAGATGCTCGTCGATGTAGCACTCCTCGCCCTCTTCGGCGTACGTCACGATGCGTCGTGCCACGGCACCGGCGATCTGGCGAGTGAGAATCTCAATGCCTTCGGGAGTTTCTATCACGATGGTGGAACGTTCGTTCTCCGTGCTGGCCTTGGGCAGCCAGGCTTTCATGAAGTTGCCGTTGTGGTGCGCCACCTTCCTCACCGTGCCATCCACGGGATACCAGTTGGCATGCACGTTGACGATGCTCATGAAGATGGAGACCATCAGTCGGCGATCGTGAAAATATTCGTGTTCGTCCACTTCTTCGATAACAACAATCTTGCCGTCGGCAGGAGCGACGACCACCTTCTCCGTCTCCGGTCCGAACAAGCGTATGGGACAACGGAAGAAGTTGACCATGAGCAAGTAGATAACGATACTAACGCCGGCCAGCACATAAAAGGGAATTTTGCACTCAAATCCCCAATAGACAAGGAGATTGATAAGTAACAGCAGCGCCAGGCTGCCCCATAATATATGTGTGCCTTCACGGTGGATACGTACCTTCTTCAGTTTTTTTAATCGGCTCATGTATGCTGTTAAATGATAATGTGTGCAAAAATAGGGTTATTTTGAAAGAACAGCAAGAATTTAAGCACAGAAATGCGGCGGTTGATAACTTTTTGCGAATTCTTTTGTTTGTACCCACGCAAGGCCGTACCTTTATCGCCTCAAATATAAGCTCTACACAGTTATGCAAGATTTTGTTCATTTGCATGTCCATACCCAATACTCCCTGCTGGACGGACAAGCCAGTGTGGCTCGCCTGGTCGACAAGGCCATGGCCAACGGCATGAAAGGTATCGCCGTAACCGACCATGGAAACATGTTCGGCATCAAGGAATTCACCAACTACGTCAATAAGAAAAACAGCGCTACCAAAGCCGAGATCGAGGCGCAAAAGAAGCGCTTGGTCGACATCGAGAACGGCATCGTGGAGTGCAAGGACAAAGAAGCCGAACGCGACGCCTGCCTCGACCGGATATCCGAGGCCGAAGCGAAACTTTTCAAGCCTATCATCGGCTGCGAGATGTACGTGGCACGCCGGGGAATGGAGCTGCGCGAAGGAAAGCAGGACCAGAGCGGCTACCACCTCGTAGTACTGGCCAAGAACGAGAAAGGATACCATAACCTCATCAAGCTCGTGTCGCGCGCCTGGACCCAGGGCTTCTACATGCGCCCCCGTACCGAACGCAGTGAGCTGGAGAAGTATCACGAAGGCCTCATCGTGAGCACAGCCTGCCTCGGCGGCGAGGTGCCCAGACGCATCACCGCCGACCAGTTTGCCGAGGCCGAGGAAGCCATCCAATGGTATAAGCGCGTGTTCGGCGACGATTACTACCTCGAGCTGCAACGCCACCCCGCCACCGTGCCGCATGCCAACCACGAGTGCTACCCCATGCAGATGAAGGTGAACAAATACTTGCTGGAGTACGCCAAGAAATACGACATCAAGGTGATATGCACCAACGACGTGCATTTCGTGGACGAGGAGAACGCCGAGGCACACGACCGCCTCATCTGCCTCAGCACCGGCAAGGATCTCGACGACCCCACGCGCATGCTCTACACCAAGCAGGAGTGGATGAAGACCCGCGAAGAGATGAACGAACTCTTCGCCGACGTGCCCGAAGCCATGGCCGGAACGATCGACGTATTGAACAAGGTTGAGTACTACTCCATCGACCACGCCCCCATCATGCCCACCTTCGCCATACCCGAGGAGTTTGGCACAGAGGAAGAATACCGCCAAAGGTTCAGCGAGCGCGAACTGTTCGACGAATTCACCCGCGACGAACACGGCAACGTCGTGCTCACCGAGGAAGAGGCCAATGCCAAGATCAAGGGATTGGGCGGATACGACAAGCTCTATCGCATCAAGCTCGAGGGCGACTACCTGGCCAAGCTCGCTTTCGACGGGGCGGGAAAGATCTACGGCGACCCCCTCAGCGAAGAGGTGAAGGAACGGATGAAGTTCGAACTGTACATCATGAAGACGATGGGATTCCCCGGATACTTCCTCATCGTACAGGATTTCATCAACGCCGCACGCAACGAACTGGGCGTCTCCGTCGGCCCCGGGCGAGGATCGGCCGCAGGGTCGGCCGTGGCCTACTGCCTCGGCATCACCCGCATCGACCCCATCAAGTACGACCTGCTGTTCGAGCGGTTCCTCAATCCCGACCGCATTTCGCTCCCCGATATAGACGTCGACTTCGACGACGACGGACGCGGCGAAGTGCTGCGCTGGGTGACCAACAAATATGGCAAGGAGAAGGTGGCGCACATCATCACGTATGGAACCATGGCCGCCAAGATGGCCATCAAGGACGTGGCGCGCGTGGAGAAACTACCCCTCTCCGAATCGGACAGGCTGACCAAGCTCGTGCCCGACAGAATCCCCGACAAGAAGCTCAATCTCCAGAACGCCATCAACTACGTGCCCGAGCTGCGGATGGCCGAGGTATCGTCCGACCCCCTCGTGAGCGACACCATAAAGTATGCCAAGATGCTCGAAGGCAACGTGCGCGGAACGGGCGTGCACGCCTGCGGCACCATCATCTGCCGCGACGACATCACCGACTGGGTACCCGTGAGCACGGCCGACGACAAGGAGACGGGCGAGAAGATGCTCGTCACCCAGTACGAAGGCTCGGTCATCGAGGATACCGGACTCATCAAGATGGACTTCCTCGGACTGAAGACCCTATCCATCATCAAGGAGGCGGTGGAGAACATCAAGCAAAGCAAAGGCATCGACATCGACATCGACAACATCGACATCAACGACCCGGCCACCTACAAGCTATACAGCGAAGGACGGACCGTAGGGACGTTCCAGTTCGAATCGGCCGGCATGCAGAAATACCTGCGGGAACTGCAACCTACCACGTTCGAAGACCTCATAGCCATGAACGCCCTCTACCGCCCGGGACCGATGGACAACATCCCCGACTTCATCGACCGCAAGCAAGGACGGCAACCCATCACCTACCCCATACCGTGCATGGAGAAATACCTCAAGGACACTTACGGAATCACCGTCTACCAAGAGCAAGTCATGCTCCTGTCCAGGCTGCTCGCCGGATTCACCAGGGGCGAATCCGACACCCTGCGCAAGGCCATGGGAAAGAAGTTGCGCGACAAGCTGGACCACATGAAGCCCAAGTTTATCGCCGGTGGACAGAAGAACGGATACGATCCCGAAGTACTTGAGACGATATGGACCGAGTGGGAAAAGTTTGCCTCCTACGCCTTCAACAAGTCGCATGCCACTTGCTACTCCTGGGTGGCCTACCAGACCGCCTACCTCAAGGCCAACTACCCCCCCGAATACATGGCTGCGGTGATGAGCCGGAGCCTCTCGGACATCACCACCATCACCAAGCTGATGGACGAGTGCAAGGCTATGGGCATACTCACCCTCGGACCCGACGTCAACGAAAGCAACCTCAAGTTCACCGTCAACCACGAGGGCAACATACGCTTCGGACTGGCTGCCGTGAAAGGCGTCGGCGAATCGGCCGTGCAGGCCATCATCAACGAGCGGACGAAGAACGGACCCTTCAAGGGCATATTCGACTTCGTGCAACGCGTCAACCTCAACGCCTGCAACAAGAAGAACATCGAGGCACTCGCCTTGGCGGGAGGCTTGGACAACTTCACCGAGATAACCCGCGAACAGTACTTCGCCCCGAACAACAAGGGCGAGCTGTTCGCCGAAACACTCATGCGCTACGGCACACGCTACCAGGCAGACCAGGCCATGGCCGTCAACTCGCTCTTCGGAGGCGAGAACATGGTGGAGATTGCCACGCCCGAACTCCCGCGGAACGTGGAGCCTTGGAGCGACCTCGACCGCCTCAACCGCGAGCGCGACCTGGTGGGAATCTACCTCTCGGCCCACCCGCTCGACGAGTTCGCCATCGTGCTCAACCACGTGTGCAACACCCACATGACCGACCTCGAGAACAAGCAAGCCCTCGTAGGACGCGAACTCACCATGGGAGGCATAGTGACCAACGTGCGACGCGGAACCAGCAAAAAGGGGAACCCCTACGGCATCGTCAAGATTGAAGACTACTCCGGATCGGCCGAGATACCCTTCTGGGGCACCGACTGGACGAACAACAACTGGCAAGGGTACTTCATCGAGGGCACTTTCCTCTTCATCAAGGCACGTTGCCAACCGCGCAAATACCAGCCCGACGTGCTGGAACTGAAGATAAGTTCCATCGAGCTACTGCCCGACGTAAAGGAGCAGCTCATACAGAAGATCACCATCTTCATCCCCCTCTCACGCCTCAGCTCGGCCCTGGTCAACGACATCGCGGCAATCACCAAGGAAGACCCGGGGCAAGCCGAACTATGCTTCAAGATTACCGACGACAGCGATTCCGCCCGACAGTCGCTGGACCTGGTTTCGCGTACGTTGAAAGTAGCGGTAGGCGCCAAGCTGCTCGACTACATTAATGAGAATCCCGAACTCGCGTTCCACATAAATTGAGTATCTTTGCGGCGGCAACGCCAAAATGCGTTCCAATAACCTCATACATTAACAAATTAAACAATAAAGAAGATGGATATTACAAACGAAAACTTCAAAGACATCCTGGCCGAAGGGAAGCCGGTAGTAATTGACTTTTGGGCACCTTGGTGCGGCCCCTGCAGGATGGTTGGACCCATCATCGAAGAGCTGGCCACGGAATACGAAGGAAAAGTGATCGTGGGCAAATGCAACATCGACGAATGCGACGAACTCACCACCGAGTTTGGCATACGCAACATACCCACCGTACTATTCTTCAAGGATGGCCAGGTAGTCGACAAGCAAGTGGGAGCCACGGGCAAGCCCAAATTCGTGGAGAAGATCAACAGTATTCTTTGACGCGACACATTCCCCCCGATCACCCCGTATCACTCATCAATAACCCCAAACAACAATCAGGACAATGGATGACGAATTCAAGTTGGACGACCTCGATGACGAGAAGACCATCGAGTTCATCAAGAATTACCTGCCGCAAGAGCTGAAGGAAAAGTTTGCCGACGACGAGTTGTACTACTTCCTCGACGTGATGGACGACTACTACGCCAACAGCGGCATACTCGACACACAGCCCGACAACGACGGCTACGTCAGCATCGACCTCGAGGCAGTGGCCGCCTACATCGCGAGCGA
This sequence comes from Mediterranea sp. (in: CFB group bacteria), assembly GCA_031261785.1. Taxonomy (GTDB): domain Bacteria; phylum Bacteroidota; class Bacteroidia; order Bacteroidales; family Bacteroidaceae; genus Bacteroides. The sequence goes on along the minus strand of JAISIZ010000006.1, from coordinate 786 downwards.
AGCCCGGAAAAACGAAATGGGCGAGTACGAACCCGAGGATATCCTTTTCGTCGTACAGGGCGAGATGGAGTACGGAAACTCGATAGGACAAGTCGATTAACACCCGACAAGCGTCCCAACCGATAGAGAATGGCACGGACACGGCCAACTTCACTACCTATGAAGTTGGGCGGCGTTCGTGCCATTATTCTTTGCCGAAGGCTATTGGGGCAGAGGCGCTCCTGACTTCATCAATGCGCCACCCTATTTTAGCCCATAAGTGATTGATTATTAATGCACGCTATGGGATGGCGGAGAAAAGTTACGAAGTCAGGAAATTCTTCATTCACAATTTCCCAAGGAATATCCATGGAAAAAACCTATCTTCGCGTTACAGTCATTTTTTTAATCTCAATTTTTAAATTAGAAAGAGATGGCAAACATACCCACCCGCATCTTCCCCATAGGGATACAGAGTTTTGAAGACTTGCGTAGCCACGGCTACGTGTACGTGGACAAGACCGACTTGGTGTACCAGATGGCCAACACCAACCGCGTCTACTTCCTCAGCCGTCCCCGCCGCTTCGGCAAGAGCCTGCTGCTCTCCACGCTGAAAGCCTACTTCGAAGGGAAAAAACATCTGTTCGAGGGGCTGGCCATGGAACAATTGGAGACGGAGTGGACGGCGTATCCCGTGCTGCACATCTCCTTCGCCCAGACGCGCTACAATGAGGTGAAGAACTTGCATACGCTGCTGAACAACCAGCTTCTCGATTGGGAAGAACGCTATGGCGGAAAACCTTCGGA
>JAISIZ010000093.1 GCA_031261785.1 Mediterranea sp. (in: CFB group bacteria) | reverse complement strand
AGACGCGGTTGGTGTTGGCCATTCGGTACACCAGGTCGGTCTTGTCCACGTATGCGTAATCGTGGGTGCGCAGATCTTCGAAGCTCTGTATCCCTATCGGGAAGATGCGGGTAGGTAATGCCATACGTTTTAAAAATTAAAACTTGAGAATTAAAAATTAAAAAATGAACGCAGGGCAAATATAGGGGTTTTCGATGGATATTCAAGTAGCTGGGGTGGACATTCTATGTAAGTCGGGGGGTGGAGACGTCCGGAATGGCGCATACGGCCGTCAACCCTGGAACTTCCCGGTTATCTGCGATATGTTGAATTTCCCGTCCATTTCCTGGACCTCAATCTGTCCTCGCAAGATGCCGAAGAAGAAATCCCGGATCTTGTCCATCGTCAATGGTACCGGATTGCCCGCTTTATCGGTTCCGATATCGTAAGTCTTGAGAAGCTGCGGACCCAGGCTTGCCGCTACAAGCAGGAAATGATTCTGGAATTTGTCCATGTCCAGCAAGTCGGCGGCCAGCACTTTACCGACAACCGTATAACTTCGTAGCTGTTTCTGGACCTCCTCATTGACGAGAGTCGCCTTGATCTCGTCGGCGTTGATGTCCATCTCTATTTTACCCGAATTTTGCGCTTGCGGCACCTCCCGGTAGAGCGCCCCAAAGTCGGCCAAGCTCAAGTTGTATAACTTCGCGTCGGCGGTAGCAAGCATCTTTTCGATGGAAAACGCACTTGGCAGCAACAGGCTGACAATACCCTCGATGCGGATGGAGGGCGTGTTGAAGGTACCCACGATACACTGCTTGAGATCTATCTGCTGTGTAGCGAAAACGCCGCCCACCACGACGCAGTTTTCCAGCGCCACCTCGTCGGCATAAATACTGCCGGCCACAAAGGCGTTATAGAGTGTCACGCTCTTGGCGTTAATGTCGGAATGGAACACCAGATTCAGGCTGGCGGCCCTCGACACGATCGAATTGGCCGACCCGACGCTTTTCTCAAAGCTGACAGACCCCTTCGCCTCGCTATTCACGTAAAGCTCCAGTTGCGTGAATACCGCGCCCCGAATGTCGAGGTCGCCGTTCTGGATTTCCAGCTTATGCGCGTAGACAGGGCCTTCGATTACCGTGTCGCCCTGCACCGTGATGGTGCGTGTGAGTTCCGAGACCTTCTCGGGTAAAATGGAGCCTTTCACTAAATTGTCCTTCAGCTGCAGGTTATTCTCATTGATACGAAGTTCTTTTAAATCTTTCATTGTGATTGGTTTTAATGATTTACACGCTTTCTATCTGATCAAAATCCAGCATACGGGCTATGTTCTCCTTCACGCGGATGGAATGTGCGTCCGAACCGGAGTAACACTTGTTCACCTCAATCTGGAGATATCGTCCGACCGGAGACCGGACTTCATTGGGGCAAACGCCCCATTCCCTCTCCTTGAAGACTGCGGTCAGCCTGGTCGCCTGTGTCTTGGACAGGAATCCGGATTGGTACACGCTGTCGTGAATCTGCCCCCCTTCGTCTCGCGTCTCCATGAAGCAGACCGGCGAATAGTGGATGGCGGCGAGGCTTTCCTTCAGCATACTTTGATTGATGATACGATTCAATCGCTTCTGCTTCAGGAGAAAGACATTGGCCTTGCCAATGGTGTCCAGCGCACGCTTTTTGACGACCGAGGCACTGATATACGCTTGCAAGTCGCCTCCCTCAGCACCGAAAATGGCGACTGTACTTACCAAATCATTGTCGGACGTACGGGCATTCAAGCTATCGTTCTGCTTCTTGAAGACAAAAGTGGGTTTGTCCAGTTCGTAAATCCGGTTGGACAATTCGTTGTTCAAGTCGGTGAAAATCTTGATATAGCGGTTGGAGATGCCGTTGTAGTCCTTCGCCATCTGCCGTTGCTTCTCCACGCAGCGTTTCGCCATGGCGTTCAGGTGGATGAGGGTAGCGTCCAATCGGCTCGACAATTCGGAGATCTGCTGGCTTATTTCGGACCTGATCGTCTTGAAGAATCCCTCCACGATGGTGCCGCCTATTTTCTTTGCGTTGCTGTCTATCGAGGCGATTTGCGCCGCCTCGGTGGCTACGACCGCCCCCGTCAGCACATTCACGGAGCTGTTGCAATGCGCTACGCTATTGTCAAACGGCGTCGTTTCGACATCGATGTTTACCTGTACGTCTTCGTACGCCGTGCCGCTATAAGAGACCCGACCGGTGCCGCCGTTCTGCGAGGCCGGGTAGCTATAGCTGACGCTCCCCGAATAGTACACGCCTATCCTTTTACTGAAACTTCGTCTGTAGCTCATACCTCTCCGTTCTGAATGGTTTGAAAAATGTGGTCCGCAAACAATTTGCCCGCCATCTCTTTCACGCGTTGTGATGAGTTGGAGCGCGAAAGGTATTTGCTAAATTCGCTCTTCACCTCATTGTCTATCCCGGGATTGCTTTGCCATCGTATGTCCTCGATGACCTGGTTGACGGCGTTCTTCACCGCCGACCGCGCCTGCTGGCTCAATTGCTCCTTGCCCACTACGACATCGAGGTTCTTGCCCCCAAGCCCGTCGAAGTTGCATTCGTAGATGATCACCGGAATGGAGAGGGGCAAATCCGCGTCACGATCCGTCCTGAGCAGTATCCTATCGGTCAGCTTCTTCTGTTCCGACATATCGGAGAGAAAACGCGACATCGAGTTGATCACTTTCGCCCCGCGGTACTTCACATTCGAAGCCACGATCTTCTGGCTGATGGCCAGCGATTCGACTTGCGATACCGGGACGGTGGCCGTCAGGTATCGTGTCCTGTTCGATACCCTTTCCACTTCGTGTACCGCGAAATCGATCGTCGGCTTGTCGAGATCGAAAATGCGTTGTTTCAGGTTCTGGTTCAGTCCGTTGAACAACTTCAGGTAGCGACGCGAAATCATGTTGTAGTCTCGCCCCATACGGCTTTTGATGGCCATGAGCTGCTTGCGCTGCGCGTTGAGTTGCATCAAATGCGAATCGACCTCGCTCTGTAGCTTGGCGATTTTCTGAGAAATCTGGGAACGAATCAGCGTATAAAAGCCTTTGTTCACATTGTCGCAAACGTGGTTGGCGGCTTTCTCTTCGGCCAGGACCACGGCGGCTTGCATGGCTACAACCGCGGTTGTAGTGCCTTTTATGTGATTGGAGACAGAGCTTATTTCTGCCGCCATCGGGTTCGTATCTACTACGCAATCTATGGATGCCATAATTTCCTGCTTTTATTCGTTTCCTGTCTCTTTGGTGGCCTCTTCGTCCGGCCCGTACGTGTCGACCGGCTCGTCTTCGCTCCCGATATCTCCCTCTTTCAGGCTTTCCAACGCCGTTTTGGCGATTACCGGCAGATTCAGGGACATATATTCGAGCGTGATCTCCTCCACGTTGGGCGATGGCGGCAACTCGGAGGTCTTGGCGAAAAGAGGATTGACGAGGGATAGCGGTTTCCGGCGGTTGTCCAACTCACGGATCTCGTCGGCGGCAATGGCCATTTCGTTGGAGTACCCGTCGCTCAGCTTCGCGTCGTAGTACTCGACGTGCCCGAACTTCTCGGCCTTCTGCTCAATATCCTCCTTGAGACGCTCTATGTACTCCTCGAAATCCGATTGTGTTCTCTTGAACTCCTGGGACTGCAACTCGAAGGCGGCGAGCGTCTCGGAGGTATTGTCGACGATGTCCACGGTGGTCGAGTCGAGATTGCCGTTCGATTGTACCATGCTGTCCTCGGTACGCTGCAATGAGATCAGCGTGTTGTAGGCCGCCACGTATTCGCGCAGGCTCGCTTGCATCAGGTTGATGATGTCCGAGCTTTCCGCACGGTTGGCGCGGTAGAAGGCATCCGTATCCTGGTGCCATTTATTGAGATAGTCTATTTTCTGGTCCTTGATATAATTGTAGATCTTGAGCCGCTCCATCCGATTCTCGCGCATCAAGTTCTGTACGACCGGAGCGATAATCTCTTCCTGGATCTGGTGGACGCCGAAGGGTAAATTCGTCGTACTCCCGTCTTCCGCCGTCCACATACCCGAAAGCAGGTTGTAGCGGACGCGCGAACTGGGCTTCAGGTGAAAAGGTTCGTAGCCTTGCGCAGACTCGCCGTAATCGAACTTCTCGTTGCGGATGCGCTCTATTTCTTCGTACTCCAAAACGGGGGAATAGTGGTTGTAGGGCGCTTTGAGGATTTGGTACAGGAGCTTGTTCGACTCAAAGACTATTTTGTCGGTCGACGCGACCTTCAGGGCCGAAATCGCTTGTACCGAGTTGGCCATCGTAATCATCAGGCTCTTCAATACATCCTCGAACTGCTGTGTCTTGTTCGACAGCGAATCTTTCAGCTTGTTCAGTTCCTGGAACTTGTTTATGCTGTCCTCGTACCTTCCCTTATCGAAGACAGGGATGGTGAGTGCGCCTTCGGGTATCTCGCCCGTGGCAAATTCGTTGAGATATCCCAGGTATTCGCTCTTGTCGGGCACCAACGGCAACGATACCGAGACGGTGTCCATGTCGTCCATGCAGTAGGAGATGGTGCGTAACGAACGCTCCAGCTTCCCGAAATAATCGTGCTGGTTGATTTCCTGGATAGAGGTGGAATATTCGTCCGTCTCGATGGTCTCCGTTTCGTTGGACGTTTCTACGATTGGAGCTTCTGTCGACAAGCTTTCGAGTTCGGAGATGGTCTCTATCAGCAGGTCATTTTGGCGCGAGAGGCGCAAGGTCACCTCCGATTCATCGACCTTTCCCGCATAGTCGACAATGAAGCTCTTGTCCTCGTACTTGATTTGAGTGGCTACAGGGACATACGCCACGCCCAGCTTGCTCACGGTGTAGTCGCGGAAGATTTCGGCATGCTGCTTCCTGAATTCGGCGATGCGGACATCCTTCCGGGCAATCTCTTTCAGCAAGCCGTTCTTCTTCACGAAGTACACGAAGAAAAGGATGATCGTGAGAAACCAAATCCACAATCCCGCGATTTGCTTTTGCAGCACCACTTTTTCTTCCTCGAGAACAGTTATCTCCTTTTCGATGCGTTCCTCTTCGGCCACGATCTTTTCCGCTGCCTGGCTGTAATAGTTGAACAAAATCTTCGCTTGGTCTTGATAGACATTGTTCGATTCAGGGAAAATCTTACCTGTCATACTATTTTAGTTTTAGTTTGAATATACTGCTTTCCTGTTCTGGTAAATACGTTCCAGTTTATTGAGATTGTTTCCAATAGCCTCTTCGTTCATCTGGAAATTGGAAATGGCGCGCGCGATATCGTTCACGGTTTTCGCGAATGAACTTTCCAGGTCGTAAGCCTCCTGGCTGTTCGAGGGCGAAACAAACCGCAAGCGTTCTTCGAGCGATTCGACGCGTTCCCCGAAGCTTCGGGGCAGGTCGGGCGTCTCGCTCATCTTGTCGCGCAAGTCGCGCATCGCGGTTTTCATCGCGTTGATCCCATCGCGCGACCGCACCTCTTCCCGATAAACCTCCGCGACCTTGTCCGAGGCCGACATCGAAGCGACAAATCCCAGGACAAGCAGAAAGACGAGAATACAATGCGCGATAATTTGCGCCTCGAACGTCCAGTCGAAGAACAGATTGCCCATGAGCATCACGGCGATGGCCGCGAAAGCGTATAGTCCGGTGAGAAGCCATCGTATGCCGAGCGATCCGATTTTCCTTCCCGACTTATCGCCCAAGTCGACCCAAGGGACAAGGACATCCATGAAAAGCAGTACGTAAATCAGCGAGGACACGACAATGTTCAGCACGAGGAGCTTGCCGGGCAAATCGCTCCCGAAAAGGATGAACACGGCGATGATAATCGCTTCGCCGCCCAGTAACGCGAGGCCTGATAGTGTCTTCTTGGTATCCATAATTGTATCGATTAAATGGTTAGCGCTTATTGCCGCATTTCGGGCAGAACTTCACGGAGGGAGGCAAAGGCGTCCCACAGCGGGCGCAAACGTCGCTTGCTTGCACTTGTTTCCCGCAGTTTCCGCAGAAAGTGGCTCCCGTCGGCAGGGGGACGTTGCAATGCGGGCAGTTCTGTCCGCCCGACTGCAGCGGTAACCCGCAACTCACGCAGCGTTTGGCGTTTTGGTCGTTGTCCGTCCCACATCTGGGGCAAGGGTTGTACGGGTCGCCGCAATAGGGGCAGAATCGTGAGGTGCTTGGGTATCTCTTCGCGCAGTTGGAGCAGTAAACCAATTCCATCTGCGGTTTCGGTCCCACGGATTGTCCCTGGACGTTCGGGCTGTTTCCGCCGAAAGAGGGCTGGTCGAACTGCGTCTGCATCATTCCGTTGCCCACGGCGCCTCCTCCGCCCATTCCACCCATCATGTTGATGGCCATCAGGCCGCCGAGCAAACCACCGTTGCCGTTGCCAAAGCCATCCACCGCGTTGTTGGCGGTGTTGAACATCTGTTCCTGCTGCCAGGTGTGTCCGGTAATCGACATCGAGGCTTGCGTCGCTATGGCTTCGGCTACTTTCCGCCCTTCCTCGCTGGACTTGTCAATGTCGATGGAGGTGATGCTGAATTGCAGCAATTCCAACCCGAGGTTATCCCAGAAGGGATTCAGCACGTTCCTTAAATATCCGGACAGCTCGTCCAGGTAGGCGGACAATTGCTTGAAACCCACGCGATGCTTGATCACGTATTGGGCGATCTGCGACTTGGTCTTCGTCGAGAACTCGCCAAAGAATTGTTCCGTCAGGTCGTCCTGAGTAAATTCCGTCTTGCTCCCCACGGCTTTGATCAGGAACTTTTCGGCATCGTTCACTTTTAGGCCGTAACGCCCGCCAGCCACAAGTGGCAATTGCGTGTTGTAGTCGGGATCGTGGATCGCCATCTTGTCTACAGCCCAGTCGATGCTGAAAGTCTGTATCTTGTTCACAAACCACACTTCTGCCGTGAACGGATTCTTGCCGCCAAAAGGAATGCCGAACAAGCTTCGCAAAATAGGCAGGTTCTCGGTGTTCAACGTGTGTTTTCCCGGGCCGAATTTCCCGACGATCTGTCCTTTCGAAAACAATACCGCCTCTTGCGATTCCTGCACAATCAGCTGCGTGTAGGTACTCAGATTGGTTTCGGGGAAACGCCAAGCATAGACGGTTTTACTCCCCTGCGGTGACCATCTCACCAAATCAATTATCGCCATACGTAGTAATCAGTTATTCTCATTAATAGATTAATCCACCTCTTTTTTTTTTCCGCATCCGCTCCGCGGTCACGCAGGAGCGGGCATCCGGTTCGCTGGATACGCGAAACCGTTATGCGGCGCCCAAAGATAGAGTAAATCTATAACTTTTTTAAGCCCACTTTTCCTGTTCCGTGAGTGAACGGTAAGGAACAAGGGCCATTTGGTTGATAATCGTGTTTATTCGGTCGTTTTTTTATCGAGCACTTCTCGAAGATGCGCCATGCAAATACCTATCTCGAAGGCGAGAAGGCTTATGCAAATCCGCACGAGAAATGATAGATTATCAGTGTACGCTATGTGATGAGGGCGAAAAGTGATGAAGTCTGGGAAAAAGCTACGTTCCCGCAACTTTTTCCCTCCGCGCTCCGTCTAATATCCGATGAACAACTATTGTAATGACAGAGATGAAAGTATTGATGAATCTTCTGCTCGCCTGCTTCCTGCTGACGAGCCAGCTATCCGCCCAGCAACTGCGGGGAAGAGTGATCGACCAAGCCAGCCAGCCCGTACCATACGCCAACGTCGTCCTGACAAGGAGCGACTCGACCTACGTGGCGGGCTGCGTCTCCAACGAGGCGGGCGAGTTCCAACTCGTACTGGCGTCCGAGGCGGCGCTGCTGCGCGTGAGCTATATCGGCTACCGCGAGAAGGTGCTCCCGCTACCCGAAAATCGGACGGATATGGGCGACATCGTACTCGACGAAGATGCCTTGGTGCTACAAGAAGTGGTGGTGAAAGCCTCCATCCCCGTGACGCGCATCAAAGGCGACGCGCTGGAGACCACCGTAAGCGGTAGCGTGCTCGAGAAAGTGGGTACAGCCAACGACGTGCTCTCCAAACTGCCGGGCGTATCGCTGGAGAACGGGCGGCTGGATGTTTTCGGGCGAGGCGAGCCATTGATCTACATCAACGGGCGTGAGGTGCGCGACGCCGACGAGCTGGCACAGCTCACCTCGGCCGAGATCGAGGCGGTGGAGGTGGTGAGCAACCCCGGGGCGAGGTACGCCAAGTCGGTGAAAGCCGTCATTCGCATCCGCACCAAGCGCCGGACCGACGACGGACTGGGCGTGAGCGAGCGGACATACGTCAGCTACGCCGACCAGTGGGGAGGAAGCCAGCAGCTCAACCTCTACTATCGCCACGGCGGGCTGGACGTGTCGGGCATGGTGGCGTACTCCGACGGATACTTCCGCAGACTGGGCGACCTGACCATCGACACGTACCTGGCCGACCACTGGAAAAACCGTGCGGTGACCGCGGAGACCGACCGCAGCCGCAGGCTCACCACCAACCTGTCGGTGGACTACGCCTTGGGCGACAAACAGTCCGTAGGCGGCAATTATCGCTTCTTCCGCGACCCCAACAGCAGGCACGGGCAAGACTTCACCTCCGACCTGCTGAAGAACGACGAGCCTTACGAATCGGTCGTCAGCCGCATGGACAATCTCAAGCAGACCAGCAACCACGAGGCCAACATCTACTACTACGCCAAGTGGGGCGACTGGGACGTGCGCCTCGACGCGAGCCTGCTCCGACGGAAACAGAAGCTCAACGACGCCACCTCGCAAGTGGAGACGAGCGAGGAAGGCGAAGCCCGCCCCTCGGAAGTGCATACATACAACAACACCGCCAACACGTTGTACGCCGGCAAGCTTGTGGTGAGCCGCCCGCTCTGGGAAGGTGACCTCACCTTCGGCGGGGAATACAGCTACACGTCACGGGACAACACCTACGTCAATCCCGAGAACGTGATCCCCAACAACCTCAGCTGGGTGCAGGAGCGTCTCGCCGCCGGCTTCGTGGAGTACGAGCGGACACTGCTGAAGAACGTGAGGCTGCGCGCCGGGCTGCGCTTCGAGGATACGGGCTTCGGCTACTACGAGGACGGCAAGTTCCAGCCTGGGCAGAGCCGGCATTACAGCAACCTCTTCCCTTCCGTCTCACTGGGCTTCCCCATAGGACCGGTGCAGGCGCAGCTGGCTTACTCGTCGGACGTGACGCGCCCCTCGTACGACATGCTCAACGACCGCGTGGCTTACATCACCCGATACACCTACGTCCAGGGAAATCCCTTCCTGCGCCCGCAGACCGTACAGAGCCTCACGCTGAAAGCCACCTACCGCTGGTGGCAGCTCTACGCCGCCCTCAACCACAGCAAGGACGAGTTCTCCATGTACATGGACATCTACAACGACGACCCTACCATCAGCGTGCAGACGTACGTCAACAGCCCGTCGTACAACTGGTTCCGCGTCAGTCTCACCGCCTCGCCCACCATCGGCTGCTGGTCGCCGCGGTGGGAAGCGCGCCTCTATAAGCAATGGTACAGCGTCGACACGCCCAACGACGCGGGCGAGGTAGTGACGCGCCGCCTCAATCGCTGGCAGCCTCGCCTGCGGTGGGACAACGCTTTCCGCCTGCCCGCCGGCTTCGTGCTCAACGCCGACCTGGGATGGGTGGGGAAGATGGACGACGGCAACAGCCAGTCGCTCCGCGCTTACTGGAACGCCTCGGCCAGCCTCTACAAGGGATTCTTCGACGACAGGCTCACCTTCCTGCTCAAGGGCGACGCCCTGCTGGATTCCTACAAGAACCACTATAGGGGATACTCGGGCACGATAAGCGTGACGGACACTCGGAACCGCTTCAACTCGCGCACGGTGTCGCTCACCGTGCAGTATAAGTTCAACCAGAAGAAGAGCAAGTATAAAGGTACGGGCGCGGGCGACGCCCAGAAGTTCAGGCTTTAACGACGACGCGCGCCTCGCCTCCCTCGCCCCGGGTGGCATCCTCCAGCGGGGGGAAGATCTCGACCGAGATGTGGTACATGCGCCCCCGGGTGGGCAAGGGGAAATTGGTGCTGAGCACGTACTCCCTGGGACGTCCGCCCACCACGGTGTAGAGCGTGATGTGGGGTACGCGCGCGGATTCGTAGATGTATGCCGTTCCGCTGAAGCGTTGCGCGTCCTGCTGGATGAGGATAATCTGTGGATACTCAATCAGTTCGTCGGCTCCGATGGAGAAGTTGGCGTTAGGGGCGAAGTAGGTGTACGAGGCGGCGTCCTCCACACGGAAGTAATTATTGCTTCCCGTCCACGAGGGATCGGTGAAGGTAAGGTCGACCTGGATTTTGGCGCATACCCGCGACAGGCGTATGTGCGTCGGCGAGGTGGCGGCGCCCAAATCGGTGTCGGGGCTTTCGCCATACATGGGCAATCCGCGCGAGAGGAGGATCCGTCCCTCGTTCCTCATGCGCGTGGTACGCAGATTCTTCAGGTCGGTCACGGTCCGCAGGTCGCCCAAGGCCGCCACGTTGTCGTGGTTGGCTATCACGTAGATGTCCTTGCGTCCCAAGGTAGTTGGATCGACAGGTAGCTTCACCTGTCGGCATCCCAGACAGCCGGGGTCGGCGGAAGCTATGGGGGTGGAAGGTTGGTAGACAAAGCGGTCGGTCAGCTCGTCGCCTCCAGGCTCGGCCATGAAGAGGCTCAAGTTGAGGATGGCGTACTCCTCGGGTAAGTCGGCCACGCCACCTCCCGACGCCTCGGCCGAGAGCAGCAACGTGGCTCCCTCCTCCCCGTCGGCCTCGTCCGTCGCTTCCTCAAAAGGTGGCGCGGGGGCGCATCCTCCCAGGATCGACGTTCCTCCCAAAAGGAATATCATCCCCAGCAGCAAGACGGCGCATATCGTGACGAACGATTGTATGTAGCGAGCGAGCCTCTTCATTTCCGGATTCCCAACTATTATTTTTGGATGTTTAATTCTCTGTTTTTAAGTTACTCCACGTCCCTCACGCAACGCGAGGTTGTCGATGAGTAGTCGAAACGGTCGAACTCGCGATAGAGTATCTTGTCGTAATTCTCCTCCTCGTTCACGTTGAGGTAGTCGGCGTACCAGTATCCCTTGATCTGTATGGCCACCTCCATGGGGTACCAGGTCTGGCCGTTATTGTTTGGCGCGCCGTAGAAAGGCCATTCGCCGGGGTAGTCGTCTTCCACCACGAGTATGTCGCCGGGGGTGAAGTAGCGATCGAGCATGTCGAGCTTCTCGCCCCCGATGTCGTCCTTGCCGTTGTCGGTGAGGGTATAGCGCGACATGTCGACGCCCGTGAGCTTGCCCAGCAAGGTCTGCGCCTCCTGGCGGAAGGGCAGGGAGTGGAACTTCAGTCCGGAGTTGACACCCATCCAGGTGTTCGATTGCCAGACGCGATAGGCTTGGTCGAACATCTTGAGGAACGACATCAGCTCGCATGCGCTGATGAGCCTCCACCCCGGACCATATTTCCGCTCGCAATAGTAGGGCGGGTCGCCCTTCACCACGGCGGGGCCTTGTATCGAGGGATCCCACCAGTTGATCTGGTCGCCGTAAGCGCCCATCAGTCCTTGCGGCAGGTCTTCGTTCCGCGACAGGATCTCCACCTTCCCACAGTCGGTGGGGACGATGAGGCTCGAGTCGGTGGGTGTTACGGGAGGTATGACGATGGTGTTGCCCTCATCCTGGAACATGTACTTGTATTCCTCCGTGAGCCACGGTTCCACGCAGACGTCCAGCTCGAGACCTCCCGAGGGGGTAATGTAGGCGTTGACGACGTAGTGGTAGTTGCGCACCACGCTCCGCGGGGCGGGGGTAGGCGTGTCGCGGCGTTGCGCGCGCAGCTCTTCCCAGTCGCCACCGGTGGTGATGGGAAAGGCTTGCCCGTTGACGCGCAGCTCGGTGGTGGCGCTCGCCGCGGCGTCGTTGAGCTGTTCGGGGATATACCAGGTGATGGCTCCGATGGAGTCGGCGGTGTAGTCGAAGTCGGTGGGTACCACCGGCTCGGTATCGGCGTTGTCCGACGTATAGTAATTGTCCAGCGGAGGAACGGAGAGGTATCGCGCCACGTGTCCCAGCTGTACGGATTCGACGAATCCGGCCGTGACGGCGCTCCCCGCCTCCCTCTTCCTGAACACCACCTCCACCTTGCTCCGCGCGCGGATCAGCTCCACCCGTCCCGTGGGTAGTGCCAACGGCAGGGGGTTCGTCTCCGTTCCACCGGCCTCCACACGTATGCCCTTGTAACGAGCCGACATGAGGAAACGTCCGTTGGCCGTTGTCCCGTCGGGACGGAAGTCGGGCTGGGCGGGGATCAGCGTGAAGCGGCTGTCGGCCAGCTGCGAAGTGTTGCTCACGGCGGCCAGGGCGGCGGCGTAGTCGGCGCCGGCGGCCGTCTCGTTGGCCACGAAGTAGAAGGTGTAGGTTCCCGGTGCCAGGCGCACTGGCGCGCAGCGCCCGCTCATTCCTTCGGGGAATGTCAGGAGGGCGTTGTGCGCCACCGCGCCGCCGGTAGAAGCTACGATCATGCGTACTTCGTCCACCCGGTCTTCCCAGGTGGTGAGGTCCTCGTTGATGCCCGTGCCCGAGGCGTCGAGCAGGAGGGCCACCATCGCGTCGTCGCCATCAGCGTCGTCGGTGTCGGTATAGATCTCCTGCTGGCAGCCCGCCAGGCAGGCGGCCAACAGGAGAATGGTATAATATATGTTGAGTTGTCGAATCATTGTCTCAGGATAAATCGGTGTCGTAGCTATGCACCAACCAGTCGTTCACCCAGATCCGCATGATCATGTAGGTGCCGCATTGGCATTGGTCCTCGGTGGAGAAGCGGATGGTGAAGTCGCGGTCGCACGTGGGGTCCACGCCCGGGTTCTTCAGCAGGAGCGTGCCCAGGAGGTCGCCCCGGTACAGTTCCCGTCCGGTGGCCCGCTCGCGGATGATGAGCGTGGCGTCCATGCCCAGCTCCAGCTGCATGAGGGTGAACGAGGCGGTGAGCAGCCCGTCGGCGTCGAACGTGGCGGAGCCTTCTTCGGTGTCGACCAGTATCTCGTACTCGCCGGTCGGAGGCAGTCCCTCCACCTCCACGTTGACGCGGTAGGTCTGTTCCAGCAGATTCACGCTGACACGCTCGAACACGCTGCCGTGCTCCGCCGGGTCGGGCAGGAATACGGGGGCGCTCTCGCCGTAGTATATCCGCTTCTCGCCCATCGGCGCGGCTTGGCGTGCGGCCTGCCGTACCTGCGTGCGCATCTCGTCCTTGGTGGTGACACCAATCACGGGCGCGGGGAGGGCGAAGGCGTCGTCGGACAGTCCCGACCAGGCCACCACGGTGAACCATCCGTCGCGGGCATCCAGCGTGTGGACGTAGTCGGCGAGCGACCGCACCTCGTCCGCCGAGCCGTAGCCGGCGAGCGTGCCCCGGGCGTCGAAAACGAACATCCGCAGGTCGGCCACGTGGGCGGGGTAGAGCGTGTCGGCCTCGCAGGCGGTGAGGGAATAGAAGCTGGCGTGTATGCCTTGCGGACAATCGTCCAGACTGTCGTTAATGCTACAGCCACCCAACGTCCACAGCGCCGCCAACGGTGCCCACAGTAAATGCCTTGTCAACTTGTTCACGGGTATCCTCCTTGTCAACTTGTCCACTTGTCTCCTTGTCTACTTTCCGGCTTACAAATCCACGTCGTACGAGTGTACGTTCCACGGCCTGGTGGTGATGTCGACGGTCATGTAGGTGTCGTCGAGGCTCAGCGGGTCGGTGGGATCGATGGGATTCTCAGGCTCGTCGCCGGAGGGTTTGGGGTCGGGGTTGTTCACGCCCGGGTTGAGGGGGTTCCAGTTGACGCCCAGCTTGTTGATGGTGCTGATGTTGACGCAGTAGATGTTGTTGCGTATCACGGGCGAGTTCATGGGACGCTGGATGTCGTCGGGGTTGGGCCATACGAAGTAGAGCATCTTGCCTCCAGTATAGGTGGCCACGGGTTGGTTGAAGGTACCTACGCCTTCGGTGGTAGCTGCCTGGATGGACGAGTAGATCAGTCCGTCGGTCCCGCCCACGTAGAAGGTGCCGTCGGCCGCCAGCGCTCCGCCGTCGGCGATGGTGGCGGCGTCGGGGACGAATGTGGCGCGTATGAGAATGTACGCCGTGTTACCCTTGCGGTAGGTGGTGGTGGAGGCGTCCTCGCCGTAGGTGTGGGTGTTCTCCAGCAGGAGCTTGCAGGGATACTGCGCCAGGTTGGCGTCCTGGTCGGCACCGGTGCGGAGGTCTTCCATCACGTTGGAGGGCGTCAGCAGGTCGTCGTAGCAGTAGTATTCGCCGGCGGTGGCGAGGTAGGTACCGGTAGGTACGTAGTCGGAACCCCAGGTGGTGTAGGTGGTGCCGTCGTCTTGCGGAAAGAGGTAGACCGAGAGGGTGCCTTGCGCCACGGAGTAGGTGATGTCGGTGAAGGTGCCTCCCAGCTCGGGGTTGTTCTCCAGTCCGGCCGACTTGGTGACGAGCACCTTGGAGGCGATGCGAATCACCTCGACGTCGATGTGGTTCTGTCCGGCTATCACCTCATCGGAGGTCACGCCCTCGAGGATGGTGGTCACCTCGCTCTTGCCGCTGGCGGCCACGCGCAGCAGGGTCTGTCCGTCGACGTCGACGTACTCGGCCAGCGACGACATGGGCAGTGAGGCGTTGGTGGTGAAGCGATAGTCATCGCTCGGCGCGGCGTCCATGAGCGGCATGGGGCTGTTGATCACCACGGTAGCTACCTTGTCGCCTGCGGTGGTCTGGAATGGCGTGCGGGGACGGATTACCTGATTCCCGTTCTCGTCGATGGAGGCGGTGAGATCGTTCGAGGCGTTGAAGCGCCGACTCTCGAGGAACGTCCCGTCGGGTGCGGTGAGGTAGAGGTCGATGGTGTTGAGCAGCTCGTCTCTCTCACCTTCGTAGGTGCCTTGTGGGTTGTACTCCGAGTCGTCTACACGGGTTTGCGGACCGGTGGCCAGACGGCCGTCGTACTGGATGGCGAAAGCCACATAAGTGTTGGCTTCGGCGGCGGGGTGTGGCCGCGGGTCGGTGATTGGCTCGTCGCCGTTGGTACATGCGGTGATGAGTGTTCCGGCGAGCAGCAGCGCGCAGGATTTCCAAAACTTCATTTTCATCATTCTGTTCGGGGTTTAAGTGAGTGAATACATTATTATATTTATTGTCTAATCTAATTCTCTATCCGGGTTGGTCGCGGTTTCGGGCAGGGTGTAGTCTATCCGGTACTCCGATACGCGGAGCAGGGGAAACACCTCGCGCAGCAGCCATTGGTAGCTCTGTCCGCCTTGGTGGCTCTTCAGGCGCGCCTTGCGGGTGGCTACCTCGTCGTCGGCTTCGACGATGCGCAGCAACTCCGCCCGTCGGGTGTCGGTGAGGCTTTCGTCCAGGCGGATGGCCTCGGCCAGTCCTTCCCAGTTCTCGCCTCGTGCGCTGACGGCGAAGAGGGAGTCGGGCAATTGGTAGGCTTCCTTCATATATCCTTTCAGGGCTTCGGCCCGGCGTAGCGACAACTCGCGGTTGCGCGTCTCGTCGCCCTCGGGCGAGGCGTAGGCGTCGATCTGTATCTTCTTGATCTCGGAGGCTGGATGGCTGCGTACCGTCTTCATGGACTGCCCGATCTTCAGCAGCTCGCTGCGGTTGTTCTCCATGTCGGGGTGTAGCGTGGATTTGTTCACGGGAAACCAGACACAGGCGCGGCCCATCTCGTGGCGGTAGCTCACGGCGGCGATGGTTGGCTCCGCGGGCATGGTCTCCTCGGGGAGTTCGGTCTCCTCTTCGTCCAGCTCCCGCTCCCATCCGGTGATAGGAGGCAGCGGAGTGGGCCAGGTGGCGGCGAAATCCTTTTTCAGGCTCGAGGGACGTTTCTTCCCGAAGGTGTAGACGAGCGAGATGGCGGCCTTGGTCACTCCGAGGTAATTCTTCGTATCGCTCTTCAGTTTGGTGCCGCAGGTGGGACAGTCGGCCCCGACGCTATACTTCGTGTGGTCGAGGCGGGCGTATCCGACGCCGATCTCGGCCTCCAGGCCCCAGCGCTCGGCCAGGTTCCAGCGGTATCCGTAGGAGATACCTCCACCCACCAACCAACCTTGATAGCGCGCCTCGCCAAACACCCGTGCGACGTTGTATCCGCCCACGTGTCCGTGCGCTCCCCAGAAGCTGCCCCTAAAGGTCCGGGTCGGCCAGTAGCGCAGGGAGGGCTGCACGAGCCAGTGCTTCCACTTCCGTCCGTCGCCGAATGTCCAAGGGTTGTAGTTGGCGGGCAGGTCGATGGACAGCTTCCGGCTCAAGGGAACCTCCACGCCGAGGTTGATGGTGGCGGTGAGGTCGTACAGCAAATTGCTCTTTACCGCCACGGCGGGCTTGAAGCGTTCGCTCTGGGGCGACTTCCCGTCTTGGGCCTCCGCCGCTCCGGTGAGGAGCGACAGCACGGACACCATCCATATACATCTGTTACGCATCATCTTTTTGTAAGGGTTAGGTTTATCGGCCGACGCAACCGCGCGTCGAGCGAATGTTCTACACAAACAAGTGCAAAACCAAAAAGTTCGGAAGGGGAAATAAAAAAGTGAAAACCCTCGAAAGGCGAATATGTAACCTACGCCCCCCATATATGTTACAAGCGGACATACGGTTTACGTCGCGTTTTGCTACCTTTGCCGCCAATCAGAATATTAACTTACTAAAAAACATACGCATGAAGAAAAGTCTGATACTCTCTCTGCTGGGCATCTCCTTGCTCGGCTCGCTGGTGGCGTGCAAGCGGACGCTGCCTTATCAAGATCCCTCACTCTCCGCCGAGCAACGGGCTGACGACCTCCTGCCACGCCTCACGCTGGAGGAGAAAGCGTCGTTGATGCAAAACAATTCGCCCGCCATACCGAGGCTGGGCATCAAGGCCTACAACTGGTGGAACGAGGCACTGCACGGCGTGGCCCGCTCGGGTCTGGCCACCGTCTTCCCACAGGCCATTGGCATGGGCGCGTCGTTCGACGACGCCCTGCTCTACGACGTCTTCACCGCCGTCTCCGACGAGGCGAGGGTGAAGTCGCGCGTGTATGGCGAGAGCGGAGAGCTGAAACAATACCAAGGGCTGACCTTCTGGACGCCCAACATCAACATCTTCCGCGACCCGCGCTGGGGACGCGGGCAGGAGACGTACGGCGAGGATCCCTACCTCACGGGGCAGATGGGTATGGCCGTCATACACGGCCTGCAAGGTCCCGACACGGCCAAGTACGACAAGCTGCACGCCTGCGCCAAGCACTTCGCCGTACACTCGGGACCGGAGTGGAATCGCCATAAATTCGACGTGGAGAGCCTCGCCCCGCGCGACCTGTGGGAAACGTACCTCCCCGCCTTCAAGGACGCCGTGCAAAAAGCCAATGTACGCGAGGTGATGTGCGCCTACCAACGTTTCGAGGGTGAGCCTTGCTGCGACAGCGAGAAGCTGCTCACGCAAATCCTGCGCCAGGAGTGGGGATACCAAGGCATCGTGGTGTCCGACTGCGGCGCCATCTCCGACTTCTACCAATCCCACGGGCACCTCACCTCTCCCGACCAGGCGCATGCCGCCTCATCCGGCGTGCTCTCGGGCACCGACCTGGAGTGTGGCAGCGAGTACAGCTCACTGGCCGACGCCGTAAAGCAGGGCCTCATCGAGGAGAAGCAAATCGACGTCTCCCTGCGCCGCCTGCTCATCGACCGCTTCCGCCTGGGCGAGATGGACGCCAAGCCCGCCTGGGAAGAGATTCCCGAGAGCGTGCTCAATAGCGCCGAGCACCAAGCGCTGGCCTTGCGCATGGCCCGGGAGTCCATCGTCCTGCTGCAAAACAAGGGCGGGCTGCTGCCGTTGGACAAAGCCACGCTGAAGAAGGTAGCCGTGGTAGGTCCCAACGCCAACGATTCCGTGATGCAATGGGCCAACTACAACGGTTTCCCCTCGCACACTGTCACCCTGCTGGAGGGCATACAGGCGGCATTGCCACAGTGCGAGGTGATCTACGAGCGCGGATGCGACCTCACCGCCGATACGCTCGACACCGCTGCAGCCATCGCCCGGGTGAAGGATGCCGACATCGTGATCTTCGCCGGAGGCATATCGCCCAAGCTGGAGGGCGAGGAGATGCCCGTCTCCATCCCCGGCTTCAAGGGAGGCGACCGTACCGACATCGAGCTGCCGTCCGTGCAGCGCACGTTCCTCCAACAGCTCCGCACGGCGGGCAAGAAGGTGGTCTACGTCAATTTCTCCGGCTCAGCCATCGGCCTCGTGCCCGAGACTGGCAGCTGCGACGCCATCCTGCAGGCATGGTATCCCGGACAGGCGGGCGGCACCGCCATCGCCGATGTGCTCCTGGGCGAGTACAACCCCGCCGGCCGACTGCCCGTCACCTTCTACCAAAGCGTCGCGCAACTGCCCGACTACGAAGATTACGCCATGAAGGGACGTACCTATCGCTACCTGACGCAGAAGCCGCTCTTCCCCTTCGGCCACGGATTGAGCTATACCACCTTCGGCTATGGCGACGCCCGGCTGAGCAAAGCCAGCATCGCCAAGAACGAGACGCTGACACTCACCATACCCGTCACCAACACGGGTAGCCGCGACGGTGACGAGGTGGTGCAAGTCTACCTGAAACGTACGGGCGACGGCGAAGGTCCGCAACGCACCCTCCGCGCTTTCAAGCGGGTGAGCATACCTGCCGGACAGACGGTGGAGGTTGCCCTGTCGCTCAATACGGAGAACTTCGAGTGGTTCGACACGGCGTCCAACACCATGCGTCCCATCCCCGGCGGATACGAATTGCTCTATGGTGGATCGTCCGATGCCGGACAACTGAAAACGGTGGAAGTGAGCGTGCTCTGACCTCCTCCCCTCCGCACGCTCATCGATATACCAGAACGGAAAGCCCTTGCTCGTCGAACATCTCGTTGGCCACATCGAGAAGTTGTTCGGCGGTGAGGGCTTCGATGCGTGCGTAGGTGGTCTCGGGGCTGTCGTAGCGGTTGTAGTGCAGGAAAGTCTTGGCCATGCCGAGGGCGTTGTTCTCAAAACTGTCGGAGGCCACGCCTATCTGCCCGATGAGCTGCTTCTTGGCGGCGGCGAGCCGCGAAGGGGTGAGCTTCACGTCGCGTAGGCGCCTTAGCTCCCCCAGGGTGAGGCGCAGGCAGGTGTCGAGGTCGGCGGGGTCGGTGCCGAAATAGACGCAAAACACGCCCGTGTCGGTGTATGAGGTGAGGTTGGACTCCACGTTGTACACTAATCCCCGGCGCTCGCGGAGCGACACGTTGAGGCGGCTGTTCATGCCTGGTCCGCCAAGGATGTTGTTGAGCAGGTAGAGGGCCGTGCGGCGATCGTCGTGGGCGTTGTAGGCCCGTGCGCCTATGAGGACGTGCGCCTGGTGGGTATCCTTATGTACGGTGAGGCGCTCGGCGACGTAAGGCGGCGGCGGGGTGCGGAGTCGTTCGGCGGGCAGGGCGGGCAGGTGGGCGAGGTATTTCCCGGCCAGGCGCAGCACCCGCTTGAAGTCGTACTGCCCTTGCACGAAGAATACCATATTGCCGGGACGGTAGAAGCGTTGGGTGAACGCCAGGGCGTCGGCCGTGCGGAACTGCCGCAGCTGGTCGGGACGTCCCAGGATGTTGCGCCCCAGCGGATGGTGGCGGAAGAGCATGTCCTCAAAGTCGTCGAAAATCAGCTCTGAGGGCGTGTCCTCGTACGACTGTATCTCGTCGATGATAACCTCCGTCTCTTTCTCGATCTCGTGAGGGGGGAAGGTGGAGTGGAACACGATGTCGGCCAGCAGCTCGGTAGCTCGCTCGAGGTGCTCGGTGAGGAAGGCGGCGTAGACCACCGTCTCCTCCTTGTTGGTGTAGGCATCAAGGTCGCCCCCCACGTTCTCCATGCGGTTGAGGATGTGCCACGCCCGGCGCTTCGCGGTGCCCTTGAAAATGAGGTGTTCCACGAAATGCGCCATCCCTTGCTCCGTCTCTTCCTCGTCGCGCGTGCCGGCGTCGATGGCAAAGCCGCAATAAGTCACTTTGGAGAGGGTAGGCTGATGGATGAGGCGCAGCCCGTTGGGTAGCGTATGTATGTTGCAAAGCATTGTTTAGACTTCCTTGATGAATTGACGCCGCAAAAATACAATAAAAGCTATTGCCGTTTATCGAAAATTGCGGATATTTGCGAACTAAAACAGCATAATGATGATAGATTCAATCCATAAACTCCTCCAACAGGAGGCGCAAGCCGTGCTCAACATACCCGTGACGGACGCTTTCGAAAAGGCCGTGACATTGATTGTGGAGCAGGTGCATACGAAGAAAGGGAAATTGGTGACCTCGGGCATGGGCAAGGCCGGACAAATCGCGATGAACATCGCCACCACCTTTTGCTCGACAGGCATCCCCGCCGTATTCCTGCACCCCAGCGAGGCACAACACGGCGACCTCGGCATCCTGCAAAAAAACGACTTGCTACTGCTGATCTCCAACTCGGGAAAGACACGCGAGATCGTGGAGCTGACGCGCCTGGCGCACAACCTCGACCCCGAACTGAAATTCATCGTCATTACCGGCAACACCGACAGCCCGCTGGCGCAGCAGGCCGACGTATGCCTCAGCACCGGACATCCCGCGGAAGTGTGCACGCTGGGCATGACGCCCACCACATCGACCACCGTGATGACCGTCATCGGCGACATACTCGTGGTGCAAACCATGAAGCAGACGGGCTTCACCATAGCCGACTACTCCAAACGTCACCACGGCGGATACCTGGGCGAAAAATCGAGATCGTTATGCGAAAAGTAATCGGTATAGGCGAAACCATCCTCGACATCATCTTCAGGGGCGACCAGCCCTCGGTGGCGGTGCCCGGAGGGTCGGTGTTCAACAGCATCGTCTCCCTGGGGCGCATGGGGGTCAGCGTGGCCTTCATCAGCGAGACGGGCAACGACCGCGTGGGACGGCTCATCCTGCGGTTCATGCGCGACAACCATATCCCCACCGACCACGTCAACGTATTCCCCGACGGGAAGTCGCCCGTGTCGCTCGCCTTCCTCGACGAGCGGAGCGACGCCGAATACATCTTCTACAACGACTATCCCGAGCGACGTCTCGACGTGGTGTATCCCACCCTCTACGAGGACGACATTGTCATTATCGGCTCTTACTACGCCCTCAACCCCTTGTTGCGCGACAAGATGCTGGAACTGCTCGACCAGGCGAGGGAGAAGCGGGCCATCGTGTACTACGACCCCAATTTCCGCACGCCCCACAAGGACGAGGCCATCAAGCTGGCACCCACGCTCATTGAGAATCTGGAGTACGCCGACATCGTGCGCGGCTCGGTGGGCGACTTCCACAACATGTACGGCCTCACGGACGCGGACCGCGTCTACAAGGACAAGATCCAGTTCTACTGCCCCCGTTTCATCTGCACCGCGGGCGACGGCGACGTGTCGCTCCGCACCAATCTCGTCAACAAGGAGTATCCCGTACGGCCTCTCGAGGCGGTGAGTACCGTGGGGGCGGGCGACAACTTCAACGCCGGCCTCATCTATGGCATGCTGAAGCAGGACGTCCGCTACCGCGACCTCGACAACCTTGGCGAGGACACTTGGGATCGACTGATAAGCTTCGCCAACGATTTCGCCGCCGAAGCGTGTCGCGGCTACGACAACTCCGTCTCCCTGGAGTTCGCCGCGAAGTACAGGTGATTACTTCACGGCGGGGCCGCGATACACGCACCGCTCTTGCAGCTCCTCGGGCATGAAGGGCGCCATCTTCTCCAATGGGGCCGATGTCATCTTGCCCTCCTTGTCCATAAACGAAGCCGACTTAGGGAAGAGCGTCTGTAACGGATGCATCTTGATCTCGCAGATGGCTGCACCCGGAGTGGCCAATGTGTGGGCGATGCCACGCACGAGCGGCTCGCCCTCTTCGTCCAGCCTGACAAACGGGATGCCGTATGCGGCGGCGATCTTCGCCATGTCGGGACAGACCACGCCACTCGAAGGGTCGCTGCCGGTGTAGTGTCCGTGGAAGAAAGATTGCTGGGTAGTCTTGATGGCGAGGTAGCTTTCGTTCTCCAACACGAAGATCTTCAGCGGGAGGCGATAGGTGAGCAACGTCTGCAACTCCTGGAGGTTCATCTGTATGCTGCCGTCGCCGGTGATGAGGACAGTGCGTCCTCCCGTCCCCGCTTCGTCGTTGGCCACGGCCGCGCCGATGGCCGCGGGCAAGTCGTATCCCATGGCGGCGCATCCTTGGTTGGCGAACACGCGTACCCCGCGGTTTACCCGCATGGCCTGGTAGGTGGAGGTGTAGGCGGTGCCGTTCCCGGTCACCACTACGTCGCCCGCGTGTAGTTGGGCGAACAGCTCGTCGGCGAACAGGTAGGAGCTGACGTATCCGGGCTGGGAGGGATTGTCGTCGGCGAGGGTAGGCAGCTGGCGCTGGATGTCGCGTCCCCATTGCCGCCAGTGGTCGAAGGCGGGGAGTGAGGCGTTGTCCAGTTGGTCGTGGAGCGCGTCAAGGAAGTCGCGCAGGTCGGCATGGATGGGTAGGTCGATGGAGAGCGTGGGCTTCCGCAGCTCCGCCTCGTCCACGTCCACCATCACCTTGTAGGCCTGGGGAGCCAACAGCTCGTAGGCGTAGCTCACCTGGCGGATGCTGAGGCGTGTGCCCAGCACGATGAGCAGGTCGGCGTTTTGCGTCATGATGTTGCCGATGCGGTCGCCACAGATGCCTGGCTTGCCGAAGCAGAGGGGATGGTCGTGCCACAGGATGTCCGAGCCGCTGATGGCTGTCACTACCGGTGCGCCTATCCGTTCGGCAAGGGCGATGAATTGCTCCACGCGCCCGGCCAGGCGCACGCCGTTGCCGACGTAGATCACGGGGCTATGGGCCGACTTCAGCCGCTCCACCAATTGGTTCACGGCGGACGCGTCGAGCCGGGGCGACAGGTCGTCTCGCGGCTCTTCTTCGGGTGAGAACGCGCGGAGCTGCCGTTCGTCGATCGTGGCGCCTTGCACGTCGAGCGGAATGTCGATCCACGCGGGTCCGGGTCGTCCGTGAAGGGCGAGATAGACCGCCCGGTCGAGGTGGTACTTGATGTCCAGCGGGTCGGTCACCATCACGGCCATCTTGGTGATAGGCTTCACGATGCTCACGATGTCGGCTTCCTGGTCGCCCAGCTGGCGCAGGCGCAGCTCGGGGCACGCGCCGATGGTGGTGCTTTGCTTCACCTGCCCGGAGATGTAGAGCGCGGGTATGGAGTCGCACCACTGTCCCAGCACGCCCGTCAGCGCGTTGGTACCGCCGGGACCGGTGGTGACGTTGGTGACGCAGAGCTTCCCGCCCGTGCGATAGTATCCTTCGGCGGCTATGGCCGACGCTTGCTCGTGGTGGTTGCACACGTAACGCAGGTGAGGGTTGCGGCCGATGGAATCGTTGAGGTGCATGGCGCCGCCCCCTGTGACGAGGAACACGCGGTCGATGCCGTAGGCACGATACAGGTGTTCGAAGACGAAATCGCTTACTTTAACCATGGTTGGCCTTTCTCTTTTGGATGTGATAGGATTGTTTCTCGGCGAAATTCACCCGTTCGCGCTCGACCACAAGTGGCCGTTTGTGCACCTGCGTGTAGATGGCCCCGATGTATTCGCCGATGATGCCGATGAACAGCAGCTGCACGGCCGAGAAAAAGAACAGCCCGATGATGAGCGGAGCCATGCCCACGCTGAAGCTGTCCCAGTACACCAGCTTGTAGATGAGGTAGGCCAGTCCCACCAGCAAGCTGATGATGGCCACCACGAAGCCGATGAAGCTCGCCAGGCGCAAGGGCAGCTTGGAGAGGTTGACGAATCCCAGCATGCCCATGTCGTAGAGGGTGTAGAAGTTGTTCTTCGTCTTTCCACGCTGGCGCGCCGGTTGCATATAGGTCACCGTGCACATATCGGATCCCAGCTCGGCCACCATACCCCGGAAATAGGGATAGGGGTCGTCGATGTCCCGGAGGGTCTCCAGGAACGACTGGTCGTACAGCCCGAAGCCGGTGAAGTTGCTGATGTGGTTCACGGCCGACGACTTCGCGATGAGCGAGTAGTACATCTTCCGCAGGGCGAACATGAGCGGATTCTCCTTGCTCTTGTTCTTCACCGCCACCACGATGCGGTGCCCCTCTTCCCATTTCTCGATCAGGGTGGGGATGAGCGATGGCGGGTCTTGCAGGTCGGCCACCATCAGGATGGCGGCGTCGCCGGTAGCTTGTAGCAGTCCGTAGTAGGGTGAGCGGATATGTCCGAAGTTGCGGATATTCAAGATGAGCTTCACATTCTTGTCCGCCTCGGCCAGCTGGCGGAGGATGGCGACGGTGTGGTCCGTAGAAGCGTTGTCGATAAAAATGTGTTCATACGCATAGTCGGGAAGCGCGTCGAATTGCCGCCTCACTTGGCTATATACATTCCTCACGTTATCCTCCTCATTATAACAAGGAGTGACGATACTGATTTTCCTCTTCTTTATCTCCATAAAGTGTTATGTTGCGGCTCCAAGCGGAGTCGGCGCGAAAGTAACGAGAATCGACGAATCTACCAAGCGGACACTCTCTTTTAGTACGTATCGCTCCCCTTTTTCCCAATTAATGCCAACAAAGCGTACAACTAACCCATTTATTTTATAGCTTTGCCGCAATTAATTAACAATCACTATGGTACGTAAATACGATTTCCTCGTTATCGGCTCGGGCATCGCCGGTATGAGCTTCGCCCTCAAGGTGGCGCACAGAGGGAAAGTGGCACTCATCTGCAAGGCGGGCCTGGAAGAGGCCAACACCTTTTTTGCCCAGGGAGGCATCGCCTCCGTCACCAATTTGGCGGTGGACAACTTCGAGAAGCATATCGAGGACACTCTGATAGCGGGCGACCACATCAGCGACCGCAAGGCCGTGGAGCAGGTCGTGCGCAACGCCCCCGCGCAGATCCAACAACTCATCGAGTGGGGCGTACGGTTCGACAAGCACGAGGACGGCAAGTTCGACCTTCACCGCGAGGGCGGACACTCCGAGTACCGCATCCTGCACCATAAGGACAACACCGGGGCGGAGATCCAGGACAGCCTCATCGAGACAGTGAAGCGTCACCCCAACATCACCGTCTTCGAGAACTTCTACGCGGTGGAGATCATCACCCAGCACCATCTCGGCATCATCGTCACCCGCCACACCCCGGGCATCAAATGCTACGGAGCCTACGTGCTCAACGAGGGTGAGGGCGTGGTCGACACCTTCCTGGCCAAGCTCACCGTGATGGCCACGGGCGGCTGCGAGGCTGTCTACCGCAACACGACCAACCCCTTGGTGGCCACCGGCGACGGCATAGCCATGGTCTATCGCGCCAAAGGAGCCGTGAAGGATATGGAGTTCATACAGTTCCACCCCACCGCGCTCTTCCATCCGGGCGACCGACCCTGTTTCCTTATCACCGAGGCCATGCGGGGCTACGGAGCCATCCTCCGCACCAAGGACGGCAAGGAGTTCATGGAGAAATACGACGCCCGCAAGGAGCTGGCCCCGCGCGACGTGGTGGCCCGGGCCATCGACAAGGAGATGAAGCTGCGGGGCGAGGACCACGTCTATCTCGACGTGACGCACAAGGATCCCGAGGAGACGAGGAAGCACTTTCCCACCATCTATAAGCACTGCCTCGATCTGGGCATCGACATCACCAAGGAGTACATCCCCGTGGCTCCCGCCGCCCACTACCTCTGCGGAGGTATCGTGGTCGACCTCAACGGACAGTCGAGCATACGCCGCCTGTACGCCCTGGGCGAGTGCTCGTGCACAGGCTTGCACGGAGGCAACCGCCTGGCGTCCAACTCGCTCATCGAGGCCGTAGTCTACGCCGACGCCGCCGCACGTCACGCCCTGAGCGTGGTGGACCGTTACGACTACGAGGAGGTGCCCGAATGGAACGACGAAGGTACCATCTCCAACGAGGAACGCGTGCTCATCACCCAAAGCATGAAGGAGGTGAACCAAATCATGGAATCTTATGTGGGCATCGTGCGCAGCAACCTGCGCCTCACCCGTGCCTGGAACCGCCTCGACATCATCTACGAAGAGACCGAGAAGCTTTTCAAGAGCAGCAAGGCTACCCGCGAGCTGTGCGAGCTGCGCAACATGGTGAACGTGGGATACCTCATCACCCGCCAGGCCATGGAGCGCAAGGAGAGCCGAGGGTTGCACTTCACCATCGATTACCCCCGGAAAGACTGATAAACCATATAGATAAAGACGAACAGCGCATAGAAAACCAAGAACCCCATGAATATACTCCTCCTCATCGGCGGGCTGATACTCATCCTGCTGGGCGCCAACGGACTGACCGACGGCGCCGCCTCCGTGGCCAAGAGCCTGCGCATACCACCCATCGTCATCGGCCTCACCGTGGTGGCCTTCGGCACCTCCACGCCCGAGCTTACCGTGAGCGTGTCGTCGGCCCTGAAAGGCAGCGCCGACATCGCTGTCGGCAACGTGGTGGGCAGCAACCTTTTCAACACGCTGATGATCGTGGGGTGCACCGCCCTCGTGGCGCCCATCGTCATCACCCGCAACACCCTCCGGAAGGAGATTCCCCTCTGCATCCTTTCCTCAGTGGTCCTGCTCATCGCCGCCAACGACGTGCTGCTCAACCATTCGTCCACCAACATCCTCGACCGTACCGACGGGCTGCTGATGCTTTGTTTCTTCATTATCTTCCTGGGCTATACCCTGGCCATCGCCTCACACCCCGCCCCGCCGTCGCCCTCCGCCGTCACCCACGAGATGGAGGCCGAGGCCGAGATCAAGGAGTTACCCTGGTGGAAGTCCGCCCTCTACATCATTGGCGGACTGGCGGCGCTCGTCTACGGCGGACAGCTGTTTGTCAACGGTGCCACGGGCATCGCCCGCGGGCTGGGAGTGAGCGAATCCATCATCGGCCTCACGCTGGTGGCCGCGGGAACCTCCCTGCCCGAGCTGGCCACCTCCATCGTGGCGGCGTTCAAGAAGAATCCCGAGATCGCCATCGGCAATGTGATAGGCAGCAACCTCTTCAACATCTTCTTCATCCTGGGATGCAGCGCCAGCATCACTCCGCTCCACTTCTCGGGCGTCACCAACTTCGACCTTCTCTCGCTGGTCGTCTCGGGCATCCTGCTCTGGTTCTTCGGACTCTTTTTCGCCAAGCGAACCATCACCCGGATAGAGGGAAGCGTCATGGTACTCTGCTACATTGCCTACACGGCGGTGCTTATCTACAAGGAATAAAGGCCGCACGTCGCGCTGACAATGGGCGTAGAGTAGCGCACATTGAGAATCGACTACTTATGGCCTAAAATAGAGTGACGTAGGGTGGCGCGAGCCGGGAAAGTCGCGACTTTGTGTCCTGTATGTATGCGGGAAGAAGGAGGGTTACGGCCCTATCATTGTTGTCTTCGTGGGCGAATCTTCGCTGATCCGCGAAGATCTCACGCGCCGCATGGAGGTTTCGAGAGGCCGACAAATTTCAACCACGGATTCGCGAGGAACGAAAAGCCCGGGCTTTTGTAATCAAGTTTCGGGAATGGAGCGAAAAGCCCGGGCTTTTGTAATCAGATTTCGGGAATGGAGAAAAAAGCCCGAGCTTTTGTAATCAGATTTCGGGAATGGAGAAAAAAGCCCGGGCTTTTGTAATCAATCTTCGGGAATGAAGAAAAAAGCCCGAGCTTATCGTCTCATGCGGATTTGCATAAAGCTTTCGCGTCTCCGGGATAGGACCTTGCCTGACGCCTCTTCGAGGGGTGAGAAAAAATGGGTGGCGCATTGACAAAGTCTGGAGGCTCTCAATTAGTTAATGAATTCAAAATCTGTGCGAATCTGTGTAATCTGTGGTGAACTCCCTCCCGCCAATCACCAATCCCTCCCTTTCCCTCCCCCCTATCCATTCGCTCGCAAAATATGAAACTTTGCCGAAGACGGTACAGGATAAACACAGGATATTCCCGGTACCCCGAAAAAACATGCGATATAGTCATGAGTGAAGGCTTCCGGAATTTTTGGGTGTCCCGGTGACGAAAGCAGGA
Source organism: Mediterranea sp. (in: CFB group bacteria) (assembly GCA_031261785.1). Classification (GTDB taxonomy): domain Bacteria; phylum Bacteroidota; class Bacteroidia; order Bacteroidales; family Bacteroidaceae; genus Bacteroides. The sequence continues at coordinate 32,051 of JAISIZ010000093.1, read as the reverse complement.
GAAGTTTTTTAAGATTCGCTTTGTCATCACGCCGCTTTGCCGTAATTTCGCGGCGCGAATATAATTTTATACGGCAAGCATGGTATGAACAATGACCTGACGACACGGCGTCATTCCGTTAGCAGAAAAAGGCAAAACTGATTTTGAACTGGTTACACGATTTATTATTCGCCCATTCGGCCCTACAAGCAGTTATCGTACTGTCGCTGATATGCGCCATCGGACTGGCGCTGGGCAAGATACGTTTCTTCGGCATCTCGCTGGGGGTGACATTCGTATTCTTCGCGGGCATCCTGAGCGGACATCTGGGCATCTCCATCGATCCGCGAATGCGCGATTATGCCGAGAGCTTCGGCCTCATCCTCTTCGTCTACGCGCTGGGATTGCAAGTAGGTCCCGGTTTCTTCGGTTCCTTCCGCTCGGGAGGCGTCACCCTGAACACGCTCGCGCTGGGCGTGGTGCTTACCGGCACCCTGATGGCCGTGGCGGGCAGCTACATCCTCGACATATCGCTGCCCGACATGGTGGGGATACTCTGCGGGGCCACCACCAACACGCCGGCGTTGGGGGCGGCTCAGCAAACCATGAAGCAGCTGAACGTTGAGGCGAGCACGGCGGCGCTGGGCTGCGCCGTGGCGTACCCCTTGGGCGTGATAGGCGTGATACTGGGGCTGATGCTGATCCGCAAATGCCTGGTGCGGACGCGCGCCCCGCGGCCTAAGGAGAAAGAGAACGCCAATAAGCCTTATGTCTGTGCCTTCCAGGCGCACAACCCCGCCATCTTCGGGAAGAGCATCCGGCAAATCGCCAGTCTGGGGCCGTACAAATTCGTCGTCTCGCGGCTGTGGCGCGACGGAAGGGTCATCATCCCCGTATCCGACCAGACGGTAGAGAGAGGCGACCGCCTGCTGGTCATCACCTCCGAGAAGTACGCCGCCGCGCTGGAGGTTGTGTTCGGCGCGCAAGAGCATACCGACTGGAACAAGGACGACATCGACTGGAACGCCATCGACAGCCAATTGGTATCGCGTCGCATCGTCATCACCCGTCCCGAGCTGAACGGCAAGAAGTTGGGTTCGCTCCACCTGCGCAACGTCTACGGCATCAACATCAGCCGAGTGTTCCGAAGCGGTGTCGAGCTACTCGCCACCGCCGACCTTACCCTGCAGCTGGGCGACCGCCTGACGGCCATCGGCGAGGCCTCCGCCGTAGAGAACGCCGGCAGGGCGCTGGGCAACACCGTGAAGGATCTCGAGGCGCCCAACCTGGTGGCGGTATTCGTCGGCATCGTCATCGGATTAGTGCTGGGTTCTATCCCCTTTTCCATTCCGGGCATCAGCATGCCGGTGAAGTTAGGGCTGGCGGGAGGTCCCATCATCGTAGGCATCCTCATCGGCGCGTTCGGGCCTCGTCTCCACATGGTGACCTATACCACGCGCAGCGCCAACCTCATGCTACGCTCCACGGGGCTGTCGCTCTACCTGGCTTGCCTGGGTCTGGAGGCCGGCGAGCACTTCTTCGAGACGGTGTTCCGCCCCGAGGGGATGCTGTGGATTGGCGCGGGGGCGACGCTCACCATCCTCCCCGTGCTGGTCGTAGGTGTCGTCGCCGTGAAGTGGATGAAGATGGATTTCGGGACAACGGCGGGTATGTTGTGTGGCAGCATGGCCAACCCGATGGCGCTAAGCTACGTGAACGACACCACGCAGGGCGACGCCTCGTCGGTGGCGTACGCTTCCGTTTATCCGCTCTGCATGTTCCTGCGCGTAATCATCGCGCAGGTGTTGCTCCTGTTCCTGATGGGGTAGGGGGCTTTCCTGTGTTGAATTTACCTCTAAGCGTGAAGCCCGTGTCGCTGCGGAAAGACGCGGCATGCCACGTCTCATGTCTATCATTACAAAATCTGTGCGAATCTGTGTAATCTGTGGTGAAGCCACCCCACGGGAAATGGTCAGGTCTGCCCGTTAAACACCGGCGACACCACCCGTTCGGTAAGCTTGTCCTCGCCGGTGGGGGCGTACCCTTTCTTCAGGCTGGCGCCGAAGAGAGCGGCGAAGGCTTGGTAGAATCCCGCACGTGAGGGACCGAGGAAAGCCTTCACCAACGAGTGGATAAAAATGCCTTTGCTGGGGAGGATTAGAGGGGCTAAAACGCCATTACCTTGGATTTAACGCGAAAAAAGGAGATTATTACCTTGGATTTAATGCACGAGAGGCGTATCTTTGCCTTGGATTTAATGCAAACAGTTATGATGAAGTACCTGAAAAGAAGCATAGATAGCGAGCTTGCGAGCTGGAAAGAGGAGGAACACAGGAAACCGCTCTTGCTACGTGGTGCCCGGCAAGTGGGAAAATCGTCGGCAGTGAGAAACCTGGGACGGTCGTTCGCGCACTATCTCGAAGTCAATTTCGAGAGTGACTTGGAGGTAAAAGCTTTCTTCCAAGGCAACCTCAATCCTCAAATCATTGGCGAGAAGCTCTCGCTTTACTACGACGTGCCGGTAATCCCGGGCGAGACGCTCCTCTTTCTTGATGAGATACAGGGTTGCCGGGAGGCTATCGCCTCGCTTCGTTTTTTCTACGAACGCTATCCCGAGTTACACGTTGTGGCGGCAGGCTCGCTGTTGGAATTCGCGTTGGTAGAGATCCCTTCTTTCGCGGTGGGGCGGCTGCGTTCCATATTTCTCTATCCCATGTCGTTCGACGAGTTTCTCGCCGCCACGGGGCAAGAGGGGTTGATCGAGGTGAAGCGCGGCGCTGGCTTCGCGAATCCTGTCGATAATGTGTTTCACCAAAGGCTGAATGAGCAGTTGCGGAAATTCCTTGTTCTGGGTGGGATGCCCGAGGTAGTGTCCCTCTATCTCCAGACGGGCGATATGCTGAGGTGCATGCGTGCGTTGGACGATCTTTATATCTCGCTTCGCGACGATTTCGCCAAGTATAAGTCCACCGTTCCGGCCGTTCGTCTTCGCGAGGTGTTCGATTCTGTTGTCGAGCAAGCGGGAGGCCGATTTGTCTACTCCCGGGTGGGCAAGGACAACAATTACCGGCAGGTCAAGGAAGCTGTGGACTTGCTCGTCATGGCCGGCCTCGTTGTCCCCGTGTACAAGAACTCGGGCAACGGATTGCCTATCGGGGCGGGAGCGAACAGTTCCATCTTCAAGCTCCTGGCGCTCGACTTTGGCCTGGCACAACGGATGGCACGGCTCGACATTTCCCCGTTGTTGGTGGCCGCGGATGGGGAGCTGGTCAACAAGGGTGCCATCGCCGAGCAATTCGCCGCGCTCGAAATCCTGAAGAACGGCAGTCCCTATACCCCCTCCGTACTCTACTTCTGGCAACGGGAGGCGAGAAACAGCAATGCCGAGGTGGATTTCCTCCTTCCGCATGGCGATGGGATACTCCCTCTGGAAATAAAGGCGGGGACGAGAGGATCGATGAGAAGCCTATCCCTTTTCCTCGCCGAGAAAGGCACGGCGTACGGGCTACGCTCCTCAATGGAGAATTTTGGCGAGTACGATCGCGTCAAGGTGTGCCCGCTCTATGCGCTGGGCGATGTGGTGAGGGGGATGGGGTGAGGGGGTAGTCGTTCATGTCTTCGCGGACGCTTTGGAAGGAGTTGTGTTTATCCTGTCGTCGGATTAATCGTGAGGAGTCTTCATGCGGACTGCATGGAGGTGTTTCACCTGTATGCAATGCGGTGTTTTCGAGGACATGAACAAGATTCCCCCAAGGCAGCGTGGCGTGCCTTGGGGGATAGGAATCTTTTGGTTTGAGGGATTAGAGGACTATGCTTGGTCCCGCATCATTTATAATTCCCGAAGATGCTTCTCCCGAAGAGTCGGTAATCGGATTGTTGGGGGATTCTGGATCACCTTTGGGAGGATACGGATTTTGAGGATCGGTACCAGGCGTCGACCCTCCAGGGTCTCCAATAGGTGGATCTTCTACGGGGATTTTAGGATAACCTTGATATACCCGGACTGAGATCCATATTTCGTAAAATGCCATAGTTATAGATCCACATCCAGGAACTAAATTTCCAGGATATTTTGCGAGTAAGGTGTTGCCCAAATTTATCTCTGTTACCTCTTTTCTTACGCCATCTGGCATAAATAAGGGGTCGCTAAGAATCAAATGGAAATAAGCTTTTTGTTCCTTTATCTTATAGTATAGAACATGTTCATCCATATTTATGCTATAGATCCCATTGAAATTGTCACTGTATGAGATATCGCCCAATAAAATTTCTGCGGGTGTATCTTCTGTGAAAACATTTGCATATTGATTCTTCTCAAGATTCAAATCTTGGTCTCTTCTAAAATAGGCTTTTTCACCACCTAAAATCGTGGCCATTCCTTGAGCCAAGAAATGGGAAGAAAAGAGACCATAATTAGGCATAGGTACTGGAGAATACAGTATCTCATTATCGTCCGTAACGTAAATATCCAGATTATATATAAAGAATTCATCTGGCGAGCCTGTTGATGATGAAGGGTTGTCTGTAACAGGTTTCTGCCCGGGGTCATTTGTTGGATCAGATGGAGGATCTTTTGGCCATTTGTCTATCCAGACGCTATCCTCCTCCCATGTTAAGCGCCCTTGTTCCTTATCAAAGACAGTACGATAATATAGGGCCTCTCGGTACCCATTCGATGCCGCCGTTTCCTCGGTAACCTCGGACTTGGCGATTGAACCTTCATCCAACAGGAATGATTCCTGCTCGCAGCTCCATACCATGCATCCTAAGCATAGAATGGAGAATAAAAAAACATTCTTTTTCATATTACCTTGTTGTTAAAGAGTTGATAATGTCTCATAGAAAAGGAACGGATTCCTTGCCAGAGGCAAGATGTCTCCTGACGAGGAATCCGTTTGTCGGTCTTTGGAAGTCGAGGACCCCCGCCTGTGGTAGCGTATCACAGGCAGGGGGTTCCTAATATTCCAGGTTCCGGGAGTGTTTGGCCTTTTACGGTTTACGGTTACTGAAGATATACGTTAAACCATATATCCGGATCTTGACCACTGGTGAATTTTATCACCGTGGGAGCCACGGGGTCATCAATTTCCACGATATAGATACCTTCCGCTACAATCGATTCCGCCATGGAAAGACAATCCGGATAGTAACTATCGTTAAGTATCGGTGCCAGACCCGGTTCAAAGGCGACTTGGTTGTCCGTGCCTTCGACCGCGATAATCGATACTCCCCAAATGGCGGACCAAGTCGAGCTTCCATTGGTAGAATAGAATCGAATAGACGGATTGCCGACATAGTTGGTAAAAGCGGTCATTATCAATGCTTCGCCGTTTGTCTGCAGATTCCCATTATATGCCGCTTTGACCCATTCAGCCGCCTTGGCGCTCATGTCGAACATGCCTCCGGCTACGCTGTAGTTCCACAAGAAACTCCTGGCTCCACTCATCATGCAGCTGGTAAATATCCGGTTTGGTGCATAATCAAAAGAGATTTTCATGTCGCCGGCCACAGACGTAAGCCCATCGGCACCAAGCACGAATCTCTGCGCGGTGACACCACCGATCGTGATCGGCTCATACAGGCAAATACCTTCGTTGGTATAGCAATAAGCTACGGTCTTGGTGACTATTCCTTCATCTTCGCCCACCGTCTGGTAAGACAAGTGCAAATCCGAAAGCGTACACGAAACGCTTTCTCCCCCAGCCTGGATAAGAAATGCCAAGCCTTTGGACAACCCTTCGGGGATTGTGGCCACCTTTGCCAGATACGACGCGGGGGTTTCTCCATTGGGAAGTTTGCGCATGGTCATTTTGTTGCCGGTGCGTGTTCCCTTGAGGTATATTTCGCTCTCATCTTCCGAAGTACCCATGAAGATAAGCTCGTAGTCGCCTTGATCGGCCTGGTATTTATCCTCTGAGGGATCGGAGAAATAGTGGATCAACGCGTTGTACGCGTCAAAAGTGAGGACAGGACCGCTACTGGGGATTATCTCGTAGAGACTCACTACCGTAGTGTCCGCTGGGGCCTTTTCACCAAAAACAATTTGCGCTATCTCGGAAGATGCCGTCACTTGGGATCCATCGAACTGCAAGATGTAGTTGTAGCCACCAAGCGATTGGTTAGGTTCCGGATAATATTCCAGCACCCAGCCTGCCGTGTTGGCTTTCAGCAAATCACCGTACTTGGTGATAGCCTCTTGCATACGTTCCGAGGGACTTTTGTCGAAAAGGTCCTCTTCTTGGTGCAGGCAGGATTGGGACGCCAACATCAGCGCCCCTAAAAGTAAATAGTAATATATCTTCTTCATAATAACGTTATTATTTATAGATTATTCAATCCCAAGCTGGGGATTTGCGCCTCACGGGCGCTCAGGTTGGCGCGCATATCATCCAGGTCGATGCTCCAGGAATTCAGCATATAGTCGCGCACGATGTCCATTTTGGTGGCAATGGTCGCGGCGCCGGCCGCTCCCGCGGTGGTCATCATCTCGTTCCATTTGGCGGCACTCCGGGTGATGTACACGGACACCAGCTCGGCAAAATCTTCTCCCGGCTCGCTGGACGCGTACGGCGTGATAAAGCCGGCTTGCAGGCAGGTCGTCTCGGAAAATGCCGTATTCCAGGTGTCCGCCACATAGTCGGAACCCGAAATCATCTCGAAGTCGGGCGAATAGGGCTTGGTCTGGTTCAAGATGTGGGTAAACTCGTGATGGATAGTCTTGAAATAGTACCTGTTCAAGAATGCCGGGTCAAAATCCAGCGCGTTGATGTAGAAAAGCGTGATCTTCACGCCACCCTCGGCGGTACCCAGCAGCATGGTCCCGTTGTTGCGGTAGGCGGCGCTACCGACCAAGTGAATCAGTTTCGGGAAGTAGGCGCGGATGAAATCCGTGCCGCCGGTCAGGTCGTTGTAAGGATCGATGGCCAGGAACAGTACCAGGCGGGCCATCTGCTGGGCTTTGCGGAAGTCGGCGGGCGCCACGTAGTTGTTCATGTCCAATTCGATGTCTTCCATGAGGTACTTCAACTCGATGTTGTATGGGGCCACGTAGTTTTTGGCCAGCCATTCATCGAATTCGTTTTGCTCGGTTTGCGAGTCGACAATACGACTTACCGGGTCCAGTTTGTCCTCGGAACAAGACCAGGCGCCCAGGGACAAGCAGGCTATCAGTATTAAATGGATTATTCTTTTCATCTTTACTCTTGTTAATGGGGTTATCTGGGATTGGGAGTGACGCCGGCAGTCACGGCGTCTTTAGGTATCTGCATGGCGCGGCGGTTGTCGCGGAGTTCGAGGGTGTCGTCCACGGAAACGATGGTTGTGCCGTCTATCGTGCGGCGATAGATCTTGATACCGTAACGCTTCACGTCGAACCAACGCATGCCTTCGTGCATGAACTGGACGCGGCGCGTCACCAATACGCTATGCAAGAAAGCTTCCTTGTCGCTGCCCTGGGTGATGGTCTCGAAATCGGGGTTCAGTTCCTTCTTTGGCGTGGGCGCGGTGGGCGTGTAGTACTTGAGGTTATTCGCCCAGGCGATTATGCCGTCTTCCGTTACCGACAGGCTGGCGTATTGGGGGTTGGCGTTGTTGTTTATCCAGATGTTCAGGTCGCTCACCGTCTTGGAGTACTCCTCCTTCCACGCGTAGGCCTCGGCCCTGTTCAGGAGCGCCTCCTCGCCCGTGAGCGGGACGTACACGGTCCGGCGGTAACCGGTGCCGGCGACGGGATCCGTATACTCGAACAGGTAAGGGACGCGGGGCAACAACGCCTTGTCCAGGTTAGTTCCCGCATATACCCATACGCGCGGATTGAACAGGAACGAGTAATTGTTGTTGGCCGTCCCGAAAAGGCCGCTACCCCCACCCCATGGCAGGAAGTTCATGCTTTCCCAACGGGCGCAAATGGCGCCGTGATTGTATTTGGAATTGGTATAGTAAGCGCCGAACGTGGTGCCCAGGTTGGAATAGGCCGTTTGCAGCAAGAAGTTGGCTTTCATGCTCGAAGCCACGTAGGCTTGCGAGATATTCGCCATCGGGTCTCTCGGATAGGTGGACAGGTACGCGTTGTCATGCATATACTCCGCGGGATTGCTGCCCAGGACCTTGTCGCTGCACTCGATCACCTTGTCCCAATCGTGCGTGAAGAGGTATACCCGTGAGGCGAAAGTGTAGGCGGCTTTCTGGTTGAAGTGATATTTGGGCACGCCGTATCTCGAGTCGTCGATCAGCGGCAATCCCTCCTCGATGTCGGCGATCATCTTCCGGTAGACCTCGGCCACCGTGCCGCGCTCGTATATCGGGTTCGGGTCGCTGCTGGCGATCGTGACATAAGGAACGCCCAGGTCGGTTTCCGAATGCTGCTCGCTGTACGCCTGGCAGAATATGTTCACCAGGATGAAGTGGTTGTAGGCGCGGCAAAGCAACGCCTCGCCGCGGGCGGGATTGAGGCTTTCGGGGCCGCCCAGTTCCGCTATGGCCTGCAACGCCTGGTTGGCGGTGGCTATCGCCTTGTAGCAGGACTGCCAAATGCGTGAGGGATCCTCGTTGTTGCTCTCCGTCACGTCGGCCCAGGTGTACAGCTGCTCCTGGAAAAGGTCGTAATAGGGATTGTTCACCCCCAGCAAGTCGGTGTTGTCCGAGGCCATCTCGGCCGCGTAGACATAGCCATTTTCCGGGTAGGCGCTGATAAGGAGCTTGTACACCTTCTCCTCCGAGTCGATGGTGGCGCGGTTGTCCGGCATCTTGTCCAGGTAATCGTTGCACGCGCCCAGCGCGAGGAGCGAGGGAAGCGCGAGTATATAACGTAAGTATCTACTTTTCATATTGTATCTATTTTAAATGTTACAGACCTAATCTCAGTGTCAACGTGAATTGGCGAGGTACGGGCATCGCCACGCCACCGGTGTTGAAGAACTCGGGATCCTGGCCGTTCAGCTTCTTGTCGGCATAGAGCAGGAACAGGTTGGTGGCCTGGAATTTCAACGAGAGGTTGGAGAGCGTCAGGGACTTGATCCACCTCTGCGGGAAGTTGTAGCTCAACGAGATTTCCTTCATCCGGATGAAGCCGCCATCGGCGATACGCTCCGAGGAGTAGTTGTAGGCGTTGTAGGCGCGGGCCAGGTAGGAGTCGTTGTTGTTCTGGCGCAACGACGAGATGGCGGGGATGGTGGTCACCTTCTCGTCGCCGGGGAGCACCCAGCGGTTCTTGAACTCCCGGGGCATGGCGTCGAGGTCGGTATAGATATTGTCGAACACCGGGTCCATGCGGATGACGTTGCCGAACGAGTAGGTCATGAAGACGCCAAGCGTGAAGTCTTTATAGACGAAGGTGTTGTTGAAGCTACCGAAGTCGGTCGGGTCGGCCGTGCCCTCATATTTCAGGAAGTCCACATTGTCGCGTTCTTGGAAATTGATGCCGGTCGAGGTGACCTCTCCCGTTTGGTCGAGGAAAGTCGGGATACCGTCCTCGTTCAGTCCCTCGAAAGGGATGGAGAAGATGGAACGTACCGGGTAGCCCTCGATGGCGAAGCCCGTGCCCGAAACGAGGTCTATCACGCGTTGCCGGTTCTCGAGCTTCGTGACCTTGTTCTTGGCGTGCGAGTAAATCAGGTCGGAACTCCACTTGAAGTCCTTGGTCACGACGTTTTTCGTGGAGAGTGTCACCTCGACGCCGTTCGAGCTCATGTCCGCCACGTTGGCGTACTTTATGATGAACCCGTCCCAGCCCTGCGTGGTGACCGGGCCGATCAGGTCGAAGTTGTCACGCTTGTACCAGTCGAAAGCCAGGTTGATACGGTTGTCCAGGAAACCTATTTCCGTGCCGATGTTCAGCTCATGCTTCTTTTCGTAAGTCAGCTGGTTGTTGCCGGGCTGGTAGATGTAGAGCCCCGTCTCCTGGTCGCCGGCGCTGGGACGCCACAGCGTCGTGCTCATGAACACCGGCGAGGCGTTGGTCACGTTGGCCGGCCCTCGGTCGGCGGTCAGCGAGTAGGACGCCTTCAGCGAAAGGTGCGACAGGGTGGGCTGGAGCCGCCCGAACCAGCTCTCCTCGTGCGCGTTCCAGGCGCCCGAGACGTTCCACGTGGGCAGCCAACGGGCCGAGCGGCTGTTGCCCATCCGGTTGGTCCCCTCGTAACGCAGCGTGCCGTTCAACGTGTAGCGCCCTTTGTACGAGTAGGTGCCATTGAAGAAAAAGGCGTTGCTGCGGGTAGTGGTGTTTCCCAGCTCGTAATAGTTGGCATTCTCTTCTTGCCCTTTCTTGAAGATCCCGTACACGTAGTGGGGCGTCTCGCCCATGTCGTATTGCAAGCCCCAGCCGCGAAACCACGTGGTGTGGCGCTTTACGGAGTTCACCTCCATGCCGCCGAAGAGGTTCATGATGTGGACGTCGTTGAACACCTTGTTGTACAGCGCCGTGGCGCGGAAGTCATAGGACGACATGCGGAAGTCGTCCCTGCGGTAGATGCCGCCGTCGGGCAATACCGTGACCGGGATGGCGTACGGGTTGCCGGGGTCGGTATAGAGGAACGGGTTCGCGTCGCGGATGGCGGTGGTGGGCATCGCCCGATAGGCCTGCGCCTGGTTGGCAAACTCGGTGATGTGGTGCTCCTGCGAGGTCGTGGAATACTTGGCCGCGCCCAGCACGGAGAGTTCCAGCCCTTGGATGGGCTTGTATTTCAGCTCGGCCTGGAACTTGAGGTCGGTCACGTTCAGGTCCATGTAGTTGTTCTCCAACTCGTGCAGGATGTTGAACGGGGCGTAGTTGCGGGTGTAATATTCTCTCGGGTCCAGCACGCGCGAGGTGTTCATGGCGTACGAGTAGGGGTTGATGTCGAAGTCCCGCTTCACCTCGCCGTACACGGCGTCAACATCGCTCGACAGGGTGCCTGGCGCGCGTTGCTCGCGGTAAGCGGCGTTGGTGATCAGGTTCAGTGAAACCCATTTCGAGATGTTGAAGTTGGCGTTCAGGTTGCCGGTGTAGCGGTTGACCTTGCTTTGCTTGGTCCACCCCGGGTCGACCATGGCGCTGAGCGACGCGTAATAGGAGGCCTTCTCGGTACCCGAGCTGAAACTTACCGCATGGTTCTGGCTCACGTTGGTTTCGAACAGTTGGCCGAACCAGTCGGTGTTCCTGTATTCGGCGGCCCGCAGGTAGGCGTTCTTCGCCTGCTCCGTGTTGAGTATGAGACTGGCGTTGACCAATTGCGACATCTTGCCGTAGATGCCGCTCTCGGAGCTGTTCAGCGTCTCGGCGTAGTTCAGCCAACCTTTCTGTGCCATTTCCTGATAGACCTCCATCTGCTCCTGCGAGTTCATGATGTTGAACTCGGAGTAACGAGGGATAAGACGCATCGTGAACTCGCCGGTGTAACCCACGCGGTTCGAACCTGCCTTTCCCTTCTTTGTCGTGACCACGATCACGCCCGCCATGGCGCGCGCGCCATAGATAGAGGTGGCCGACCCGTCCTTGAGGATCTGGAAGCTTTCGATGTCGTCGGCGTTCAGTCCGGCGATGGCCGAGCTGATCAGCGTCGTGGCGTTACCCGAAGAAAGGTCGTCGGCACTTACCTCGACGACGTCTTCCATGATCACGCCATCGACCACCCACAGTGGCTTGCTGCTGCCGTAAATGGAGGTGGCTCCGCGCACGCGGATCTTGGGTGCCGTACCGAACGTACCCGAGACGTTCTGTACCGATACGCCGGACGCGCGTCCCTCGAGGGCGCGGCTGATGTCAGGCATACCGTCCAACTTTACAGCGTCTGCCGCGAGTTTGGTCGTGGCTCCCGTGAACAGTCGCTTGTCCGTACGTTGCATACCGGTGACGACGACCTCCTGGAGTACCTCGGAGTCGGATTTCAGCACGATGCGCATCGTGCCGGCCTGGATGGCGACTTCCTGAGTCTCCATACCAATGTAGCTAACCCTTAATGTCGTTGCTGTACTTGGCACGTTGGCCAGCGAGAAGCGCCCGTCGACGTCGGTTACAGTTCCCGTAGTTGTGCCTTTGATTAATACTGACGCTCCGATAACCGGCTCGTTGTCCGCATCGGAGATCACCACGCCCGAGACGCTTCTTGACGTCTGCGCAAGCACCGTGCTTAGCCCCGCGAATAGAAGGGCCAGCAGGAGTGTGGTTCTCATTTTCTTCATAAGCGTTTCCTTCAATTACTTCAATTAATGAACGTTTTTCTCCGTCACGTAAAGTTTGGCATTGGCGTTTCTTTCGCTACACAGAGATTAACATATTCCTTGTTAGTTTTAAAATCACCTGCAAATATACGGCTATAAAGTGAAAAACAAAACAAAATAGCATAAATCTATTAAAAAAGCTTGTTTTATCGTAGTGAATGGAACAGGGAGACCTGCCGCGGACAAAATGGAAGCATTGCGAGCCGTATGATGTCCCAATGCTTGGGAAACCGGAAATTCGGAATTGTGAGGACACCACGGAGGACGCGGAGTTACGCGGAGTTTTTAATTTTTTTGTTCATGCGGATTATGCGGATTCGCACGGGAATGGAAGCCCGGGCTTTTTATTTCGTGCGCGTTGATAGGGAGAAGAAAGCCGGGCTTCTCCGTCACGCGGGCTTTTTTAATTGGGACATTTTCTTGTCCCTCATCTTTTTTCTCGCTACATTTGCCACCTCTTACTAACACTTAGGGACAAGGAATAAATGAAGATATCTACGACCTATTGGAGGCTCTATCACCCCATCGGGGAAGAGTATGCCTCCGATTTCTATTACACGAAGATCGCCAACGAGGTCTTCTCGCGGATGCGGCCCGACCCCGTATTGGCCGGCATGTATACCGACTATGCGATGAGGGAGACCGCCATGCGCGTGTCGCTCTATTTCGAGGACGTGATTTCCGACTTCGGCATTTGGCGCTCGTTCGTCACCAAGCATAGGGAACTCTACGGCAAGAGCCTGCCTTTCTTCGAGGTGGACGAGGCGGACTATTATACCAACGAAATCCATCGGGAAGATATCCAGCTGCTACTGTGGATGGGGTTGCAAGAGGCGTGCGACGACCGAATATTCAACCCCGTGAGCAAGAAGCTGGAGGCGCTGGCCGAGCGGCTGTTCCTCCTGCTCGACGGCGAGTTCGAGAAGGCGCCCGTCAATGAGAAACTGGTGGAACACTTCTACGAAGTTTCCGGAACGGACACTTTTCTTAGGGCGCGCATATTGTGCATAGCCCTTCACTCCAGCTGCTATCTCTTCGACAAAAAGAGGATATTCGATATCCGCAGAGAGGTCATCCGGCAGTACCAGGAGACTTGGAAAGGCGAGGAGGAGAGCCAGATTGCCCATTCCATGGCCGACAACGTGTTGCCGGTCGATATGCCCGTGGGGCCATTGTCGCTTACGTCGTTCGCCTGGATAGGGCAGATGATGAAGAGCCGTGGCGACACGGAGAGGGGCGACCGCTTCGCCGGCATGGAATGCCGTAAGTTCACGTCCTATAGGCTGGAACGCTTTGACGACAGGGTCGCGATGCTCACGGACGCTGAGGGGGAGACATTCATGGTGGACAGGAACTCGATTTGGCTGGCTTCCGAAGAGCCTCCGAAGGGAGCGATAACCGTACTCTGCGTGCTGGCGCGCTACAATAGCGAGCTGTGGGTGATGACCGGCGGCTATCTGAATACGGAGGATGACAGCTCGTTCGTCCAATACCGGAAAGAGTTGCTGGAGGAGAAGGAGAAGATAGCGAAGACCTATCGCGGCCTGATGGATTCCAACGGCGGCCATCCGTTGGTCTACTTCGCCGACTATGCCGAGATGGAGGGATGGTTCGGGAAACATCCGGAGCTTACGCTCCAGGAAGACAGCCTGGAGGAGTTCGGGAAAGACACCCGTTTCGCGATGTTCATCGACGAGGAGGCCGCGATGATGATCGTACCCGGCGCCGCACGATGGATAAAGGACGAACGCAACCCCTACTACGACGCGGAATGGGCGGCGAACGCCGCCTTGCGGCTATTTCTCGAACCCGACAAGTTCTCGCGGGAGATGAGGCGCTATCTCGTAGAAAACCGCATGATACCCGACGCCAATATCAGCGAGTACGACGGAGAGAAGGGACGGCGACTGACGCAGGACAACCTCGACTTCCTGGCACGCTTCTTCTTTAAGGAGCAATATTGAGGAAATTAAGAATGAAGAATGAAGAATGATGGTGATACCAACCTTATCAATAATGACGTGAATATGGAGAAAAGCAAACGACTATTGTCCCTCGACGTGCTGCGCGGACTGACCGTGGCCGGCATGATACTGGTCAACACTCCCGGCTCGTGGAGCTATGTGTACGAACCCTTGAAACATGCCTCGTGGATGGGGCTGACGCCTACCGACCTGGTGTTTCCCTTCTTTATGTTCATGATGGGCATATCGACCTATATTTCCCTACGGAAATACGCGTTCAGGCTCACTGGCGAGGCGGCGAGGAAGATCCTGCGTCGGGCGGCGGTGCTCTTCATCCTCGGGTTCCTTCTCAACCTGTACGGTGGGGCGATGTTTGGCGAGGGTAACGTGCTGGAGCATGTCCGTGTGCTGGGCGTGCTGCAACGCTTCGCCATCTGCTACGCCGCCGCGGCGTTGATAGGGCTGACGATGAAGCATCGCCACATCCCGTACCTCATCGCCGTGTTGCTGCTGGGCTACTGGCTCATCCTGCTGCTCGGGAACGGGTTCGCTTACGACCATGGCAATATCTTGGCCATTGTGGACCGTGCCGTGCTCGGCCCCAACCATCTGCTCGACGACCACGGCATCGATCCCGAGGGCGTGCTGAGCCAGATTCCCTCCGTGGCTCACGTGCTGGTCGGTTTTTGCTGTGGGCGGTGGCTGCTCGAGGCGAAAGAGGTACGCGACAAGATGCTGCGCCTCTTCCTCGTAGGTACCACGCTGGCGCTCGCCGGATACCTGCTGAGCTACGGTTGCCCCATCGGCAAGAAGGCGTGGACGCCGACGTTCGTGCTCGTCACCTGCGGCATGGCGTCGGCCTTGCTGGCCCTGCTCATCGAGCTGATCGACGTGAGGGGACGCACGCGGTGGAGCCGCCCCTTCGAGACGTTTGGCGTCAACCCGCTTTTCCTTTATGTCTTCTCCGAGGCGCTGGCCATCACGCTGGATGTCGTCCCCGTGCCGTTCGGCGCGACGGGTGGAAGCCTGCACGGCTTCGTGTACGCGGGCTGCCTCCAGCCGCTGCTGGGCAACTATGGCGGCTCGCTCGCGTACGCCGTCCTCTTCGTCGCGCTCTGCTGGGCAGTGGGCGAGGCGCTGCGACGGAAGGGAATCTATATCAAGATTTGAGGGGCACAGTTGATGGAGACGTGGCGTGCGGGATGATCGCGCTCTCTGTAGACTCATAAAAAAAGATCGGTGACTATTTATGTTTTCACATGCAAATACTCGAATAATGTGTATCTTTGCGGTGAATATAATAGCATAAAAGAAGATGCAATCGTTTAGTAGTGACATACAGAATCAGATTTCAGGAATACCCGACGGTAAGATATTTACCTTCAAAAGCCTGTCATATCCACCCGCTAAGCAAGCTAATGTGGCCGTGATATTATCCGGTATGTTGAAAGCGGGGCAACTCATTCGTGTGGAGAAAGGAGCTTATTACAAGCCGAAGCAATCGCGTTTAGGATTAGGCAACCTGCCTGTCTATCAGGAAGAGCAACTTACGTTCCTTACAAAGAAGCTGAACGGCTACCTCACCGGGGCATACATCTACAACAAGCTATCCCTGACAGAACAAGTGCCCACTACGATTACGATTGCTACCGCCAAACCTGTTCGGGCTTTTACGTTCAACAAGCTATCCATGGAGTGTGTGAAGGCGTATGTTGACACTCCGGAAGATAGCTACGAACTGTATCTTGTTCAATTACTGGATGCCATTAAAGACATCAAGCACATTCCGGGTGTCAGCCCACAGGATGCGTTCGACAAGATATTGAGGTTACATATCTCTCCGCTACCTTTTGCCGACTTAAAGAGGCTCGTGTCTTTGTCCTGCAACTACCCGCCACGTGTGAGGAAGGTGCTCGGCGATATGCTGGCAAATCGTGATGAAAACCTACGGAATGAATTGTTGAGTACAATAAACCCAACTACTCGTTTTTCTTTATCATACACATTGTAAGCAAACAGAAGATGAATTTACACATAGATACCGAAGCGTTCAGGGAGTTGATAGAATTGTCTGCCGATTATTTCGGCTACGAACAATCCCATGTAGAGAAAGATTATTGGATTACCAAGATACTGAAAGAGATAGCATCTTCTGAGTTTGCAGGATTGAGTTACTTCAAAGGGGGCACTTCGCTTTCTAAGGCATACGGCATTATTAGCAGATTCAGTGAGGATCTTGATGTCTTTATATACTCTGGGGATGTCTCTTCGTCCAGGCAAGCAGAGAAAACACTCAATCGCAAGCTATCGCATTTCGTGATTGAAAACAACAAAAATATGTATCGTGAAGAGCTGTCCAAGACTGGTGGAGACTTCAGGAAGCTGGCATTCTCTTACGATATTCATTATCAAGGCGTAGGCTTGAAAGAGAATTTGGAAGTCGAAATCAAATGCTGTGCTTTGGAGGATAAAACACGGATGTATCATCCTGTACAAAAGCGTACAATTGCTCCCATTATTACGGATTACTTGAAACAGAAGGATACAGGAGCAACCATCATCTCCCAATTTGGGTTGGAGAAGTTTGAAGTGTTGACGATAGACCCTAAGCGTACTTTGTGTGACAAGGTGTCACGTCTGACCCGATTGTCATACAACGACGAGTACGAAACACTCGTCGCTAAGCACATTCGAGATGTTTATGATATTTGTATGCTTCTTGAACTGCCTGAATACAAAGAATTTGTGAGTTCTGAAGAGTTTGTTAGCGCATTGCGAATGGTTGCGGAGGAGGATGGTTTGTTTGCGAAGATTGCTCCAAGGCGGTGTCTGTCAGAGGCCAAGATATTCTGTGACACAGAGCAGGTCTTGCGACAGCCGATGATCTATCGAGCATACAGTAGTGAACTGAGGAAGTTGATGTTTGACGCTAACAAGCAACCTCCATTGGATCATTTAGTTTCCCAAATATGTCTGCTTTATGAATCGCTATGTCGATTTGACGAAGTACGGTAATAAGACTCCTTACCTTTCTTTCGAAAAGCATTTTTTGACGGCTATAACGCCGATGACACGGATTTAGAATGTAAAACTCGTGCCATCGGCGTCAAAAGAAGGATTGCCGATTCGGCTTGCGGCACAGCCGTCTTCTCCTACTTGAGGTATCCCACGGGATGGTTCAGTATCGGTACCTGGTGCTCGGAGAGCTTCAGGATTTTCTTCAGCTGCTCCACCTCCATGTAGGCGCGGGGTACGGTGCCCAACTTGGCGGCGGCGCAGAAGATGGAGATGTTCTGGGAGACGATGCCCACGTCGGCGGCGCACATCTGGCGTACGTTGGGCTGCTTGGGGTCGCCCATGCGGGCCATGTCGCTCACCAGCACCAAGCATACGGGCGCGACTTTGGCGAAGTCCTGGCGGCTGGCCACGGCGGCGCGGTGGTCACCCTCGGCCACGAGCGTGAGCTGGTTCTGCTTGGCGTCGTACAGGTAGCTGCCTTGGGGGAAGACGACGTAGATGTCCACGTCCTGCTTGTTCATGGCGGAGGGCGCGGTGCGGCGCCCGTCGGGACGGTTCACGCCGTTGGCCGCCCACAGCAGGTCGGAGAGGTCGGACAGGCTCAACGCCTTGGTGGCGTACTCGCGGGTCGACTGGCGGTCGGCGAGGGCTTTCATCACTGTTCCCGGCCGGTTCATGTCCGGCTTGGGGAGCTTAATCACTTTGTCGGCCGCGAGCGCCGCGGTGGACATCAGTAGGCACAGGAGTGCCAGCGTTGCTTTTTTCATATATGGGATTGTTTATTGATTACAGGGCGAAAGTAAACAAAAAAGTCCGCCTCCCCCACGGGGAAGCGGACTTTTTAATAGTTATTAAGAGGAGAGAGGGGGCGCTTCATCTCTCCCCTCCGCCTCTCTGAGGCACTCCCCTCCGCGGAGGGGAGGATTCCGGATTACTTCTTCTCGCCGAAATAGCGGTTGTACAGACCTTCGAAAGCCTTGCCGTGACGAGCCTCGTCCTTGCACATCTCGTGCACGGTGTCGTGGATGGCGTCGAGGTTGAGCGCCTTGGCGCGGGTGGCGATGCGCTTCTTGTCCTCGCAGGCGCCTTGCTCGGCCTCCATGCGCTTCAGTAGGTTGGTCTTCGTGTCCCACACGCACTCGCCCAGCAATTCGGCGAACTTCGACGCGTGCTCGGCCTCTTCCCAGGCAATGCGCTTGTAGGCCTCGGCCACTTCGGGATAGCCTTCGCGGTCGGCCTGGCGGCTCATGGCCAGGTACATGCCCACCTCGCTGCACTCGCCGTTGAAGTGGCTGGTGAGGTCCTTGATCATCTCTTCGTCGCAGCCTTTGGCGATGCCTATCACGTGTTCGTCGGCGAAAGTCATCGGTCCGCCTGCCGTTTCGGTCACTTCCACGAACTTGCTCGCGGGGGCTTTGCACAGGGGGCATTTCTCGGGAGCCGCGTCGCCTTCGTAAACGTAGCCACATACGGTACATCTAAACTTTTTCATTTCTTTTCTTTTTAAAATTAATTAGTCAATACGTGTATTATTGTCTTTACCAATACATTCCTTACATTGGCCTTTGTAGTAGTAATGGATTTCTTCTACGTGATGTCCGCGCAAATCGGGAAGCTCTACGTCGCTTGCCGTCCGGGGGATGCGTATGTCGTAGATGCGTCCGCAACGGGTGCAGCGAAAATGGGAGTGCATGGAGGTGTCGGCGTCAAAATTGGCGTTCTTCTCGTCGATGGTCAGCATCAGCACGGCTCCTTGCTCGGCAAATAGCCTCAGGGTGTTGTACACCGTTGTTCTCGATAGCGTAGGCATCGTCGGCGACAGTGACGTATAGATCTCGTCGGCCGACGGGTGCGTCCGGTGTGTCATCAGATATTCCATGACGGCGAGCCGTTGCATGGACGGTTTGATGCCATGCTCCAAAAGCCTGGCGTACGACTTCTCCATGTCCCTCCTGGTATTTGTACTCATTACAATTATAAATCGGCTGCAAATATACGGCAACTTCCGAAAATGTCAAATCGTGACGATGAAAAGTTTCATAAAATGTTCCAATGTTTATTTCTCGACGGAAGCGCGTGGGACGAGAAGCCCGGACTTCTCGCTTCTCGCGAGTCCGCGCTTGAAATTTGTCGGCCTCGCGAAACCTCCGTGCGGTGCGTGAGACCTCATAAATAGTTGATTTTCAATGTGCGCTATCTGATGGATCCATGCTGATGGAGCTGTCGGGAATCGCTCTTTGCTACGGAATTCTTTGTGGATCATGGATTAATCTCTATCTTTGTACCTGAATAAAACGCGTATTTACGCATTTAATTCGGGTTAAAATGGAAATAGGACGTGATATATACCTCAAAAAGCTCATCGCGAGCAAGCACAACGGAATGATAAAGATCGTGACCGGAGTGAGGCGCTGCGGCAAATCCTATCTGCTCTTCAACCTTTTCCACGATCACTTGAAGGCTTGCGGAGTGGATGATAGCCATCTTGTCGAAGTGGATCTGGAGGATCGCAGGAACAAGTCCTTGCGCGATCCCGACGCTTTGCTACACTATATTGACAGCAGGATGGCCGATGAACGTATGTATTATATACTGATCGACGAGATACAACATGTGAAGGAGTTTGAGGATGTTCTCAATAGTTATTTGAAAGTGGGGAATGCGGATATCTACGTCACGGGCAGTAATTCCAGGTTCCTTTCGAAGGACGTCCTCACCGAATTTCGCGGACGCGGTGACGAAATACGGGTGCATCCGCTTTGCTTCAGGGAATTTATGTCGGTCCAACAAGACAATGGCCTCGAGAAGGGTATGCGAGAATACATGACTTATGGCGGGCTGCCACAAATCCTCACATTGTCCGGTCGGGGCAAGAAGGAGGAGTATCTGAAGGCCCTCTTCGAGAGTGCGTACCTGAAAGACATCAAGGAACGACATCGAATAAAGAACGACGCCAATCTTGACGAGCTGATCGATGTCATGGCCTCCGCGATAGGCTCTCTCACCAATCCGGTAAAGTTGCAGAACACGTTTAAGTCCGTGAAGAACACTGGCGTCTCTTTCGAGATGATAAAGAACTATCTCGACATATTGCAAGACGCTTTCTTGCTGGAGAAATCTGTCCGGTACGACATAAAAGGGCGGAAATATATAGATACCCCGGCAAAGTACTATTTCGAGGACCTGGGATTACGCAATGCCCGCCTTAATTTCCGGCAGGCTGACGAAGGACACTTGATGGAGAATTTATTGTATAACGAGCTTCGCGTCAGGGGATTCTCCGTGGATGTAGGTGAAGTCGTTTATAATTATAAGGATGCTCAAGGGAAAAGCAATCGGCAAAGGTTGGAAGTCGATTTCGTATGTAACCAGGGGTTTAAACGATATTACATTCAGTCCGCGTTCGATATGCCAACGCAGGCTAAAGTGGAACAAGAGCTGAATTCCTTGTCTCGTATCAAGGACAATTTCCAAAAGATGATCATCGTTGGCGGACTGGCTCCCACTTACCAGAATGATGAAGGGGTGATCCTCATGAACGTCTTCGATTTCCTGTTGAATGAGGATAGCTTAGACAAGTTCTTTTAGCCTCCCCGGCCATACAGCTTCTCTATCAGATCGGCCCGTCCGATGCGGCGCAGCTCGCCGATGACACGTTTCCGCTCTTCGGGCTTGTACCAGAAGAAGAATTGGCGTTGCGCCAGTTTCTCCTGGGGAGTCCTGGCGCTGAAGATAGGCTTGAGGGTGTAGGGATGCACGCCGCTGTACCACGCCTCGGTGGCCACGGTCATGGGGGTGGGGGTGAAGTCCTGCACTTGCTCGAGGTGGAAGTCGAGGCGTTTGGTGATGACGGCCAGCTCGGCCATGTCTTCCTCGCTACATCCGGGGTGGGAAGAGATGAAGTAGGGGATGAGTTGCTGGCGTAGGTTCTGCTCGCGGTTGATGCGGTCGAACGTCCGCTTGAAGGCCTCGAACTGGGCGAACGGGGGCTTGCGCATCACCTGCAGCACGCGGTCGGCGGTATGCTCGGGCGCCACCTTGAGGCGTCCGCTGACGTGGTTGGTGATAAGCTCCCGGGTGTACTCCTCGGTGGCGCGGTCGATGGCCGGATCCTTCGTGCGGTGGAGCAGGAGGTCGTAGCGTATGCCGCTGCCGATGAATGATTTCTTGATGGCGTCGAGGGCGTCGACGGCGCGGTAGATGTCGAGCAGGGGTCGGTGGTCGGTGTCGAGGTTGGGGCAGACTTGGGGATGCACGCAGGAGGGGCGTTTGCATTTGCGGCAGAGCGACTGGTCCTTTCCGCCCATCCGGTACATGTTGGCCGAGGGTCCGCCGAGGTCGGTGAGGTAGCCCTTGAAGTCGGGCAGCTGGCTCACCGCTTCCACTTCGCGGAGTATGGAGGCCTTGCCGCGGCTCACGATGAACTTGCCTTGGTGGGCGGAGATGGTGCAGAAGGCGCATCCGCCGAAACACCCGCGGTGGATGTTGACTGAGAACTTGATCATGTCGTAGGCCGGTATGCGCTTGCCTTTGTACTTGGGATGGGGCAGGCGGGTGTAGGGGAGGTCGAACGAATGGTCCAGCTCGGCCTCGCTCATCGGGGGATAGGGAGGGTTGACCACGACTACGTTGTCGCCCACCACCTGGGTGATGCGCGCGGCTTCGTACCGGTTGGATTCCTCTTCGATGTGGCGGAAGTTGGCCGACTGCTTCAGCTTGTCGGCCAGACACTCCTCGTGCGCGTAAAGGGCGAGGTCGCCCTCGGCGGGTGTCCATCCGGCGCGCGCGCTGAGGTAGGCGACTTGGGGGACGCGCCGGGCGACGTCGGCGAGCAGGGCGGTGGTGAATGGTCCGCCATCGGGGGGCAGTGCCTGGCGCATGTTTCGTGCCAGCTCGACGATGGGTTTCTCGCCCATGCCGTAGACGAGCAGGTCGGCGCCGCTGTCGCAGAGTACGCTTCGCCGCACCTCGTCCTGCCAGTAGTCGTAATGGCTCAGCCGGCGGAGGCTGGCCTCGATGCCGCCCAGCACGATGGGGGTGTCGGCGTAGAGCTGGCGGAGCGTCCGGCTGTAGACGATGGTGGGGTATTCGGGGCGCATGTCGACCCGTCCGTCGGGGGTGTAGGCGTCTTCGCCGCGCAGGCGCTTGTTGGCGGTGTATTTGTTGACCATGGAGTCCATGCAGCCGGCGGTGATGCCGAAGAAGAGGCGGGGGCGACCGAGTTTCTTGAAGTCGCGGAGGTCGTCGCGCCAGTTGGGCTGTGGGACGATGGCGACGCGCAGCCCCTCGGCCTCGAGCACGCGGCCTATCACGGCGGCGCCGAACGAAGGATGGTCCACGTAGGCGTCGCCGCTGAAGAGAATGACGTCCACCTCGTCCCAGCCGCGCAGCTCCATCTCTTTCTTGGTGGTGGGGAGCCAGTCGGTCAGTCGATATTCTTTCATGCCGCGAAGATACGGATAAAGTGGCTCACTTCATCGTGAACTGTAGCGTCATCCGCTCACCGTCGTAGATCTCGCGGAAGCCTATGCCTTGCTCGGCGAGGTACTCCTTGAGGTCGTTGAAGGCTTCGGGCGCGTCCATCACGATTTCCAGGCTTTCGCCCGGGGCGCTTTCGCTGATGGCTATCATGGCGGGGATGAGCGGGCTGTACTTCTCTGTCCCGCAGGTATTGATCGTTTTCATCGTCATACTTCTTCTTCTTCCTCTTCTTCCTCCTCGCCTTCGTCGTCCTCTCCGGACAGCCATTTGAGATATAGCTGTATGAGTTGTTGCAGCCCGAAGGCTTTCATGTTGTTGTGGTAGATGACGTCGATGCATAGGTCGAGCAGGTCCTTGCTGTCGTCTTCCTGGCTGGCGATGAGCGAACGTATGTTCAGCCGCAGTTTCTCCAGCACGTTCTCGTCGACGATGCCGTTGCTGTCGATCAGGTGGCTGAAGAGCGCGTATTTCTCTATCGTCCGCAGGTTCTGGGCGGACACTTCGATGGTGCGGGTGCCGCTTGGATTGGCTTGTATCGTACACATTGCCTCTTGGTTTTAAAGGTTACAATTGGATAGCAAAGATAGTCGTTTAAACGGTACGGTGTTCGCTAACGGGATAGAAATTTCAATATTCCCGCCATAATGCTTGCCCTGTCCTGGTCCGACTCCATGCTTTCGAACGGGAATCCGAGCGCCACGACGCGGTAGTCGGTGCCTGTGTAGGCGATGCCGGCGCATCCTCCCGCGGTGGGGTAGGTGAAGAGGGGGAAGGCGCTGCCGACGGGCGTCAGGCGGTCGACGGTGGGCAGCGAGTAGCTCCGCTCGTTGGGCAGGCGCGGCAGCGCGACGGTGCGTCCCATGCCGCTGGCCTTCGTCTCCGACGGGTCGGCCAGGGTGGCTTGGAAGCCGTATTTCAGCACTTGCCGGGTGAAGTCGCGGTCGGCTTGCGTGGCGTCCATGTCGCTGCCTACGTAGGCGCCGCTCACCAGCAGGCTGCCGCCTTGGGCGAGGTAGTCGGTGAGCGCGCGTCGCATGGCGGGGGTGAACGTCTTGTAGCGCGCCTTGTCGTAGGGAGCGTCTTTCTGCAGGCCGAGGATGTAGTCGACGACGGGGTAGCGGGCGAGGTCCACCCGTCCGTCCTCGACAGCCTTGGCGCCGCACGACACGAAGCTGTAGTGGCGCGCGGCCTGTATAGCCTTGCCATGTACGAAGGGATAGTCGAACGTGTTGCCGGCTATCCGCATGCCCTCCAGCTCGCTGCCGCTGTGTCCGAGGCTGCCCGGTCCTTCCTTGCCCGCCTGGGCGCGGTCGAAGCCCGTCTGCGCCCCGCAGTAGGCGATGTTGGCGATGTAGGCCACGCCCGGATCGGCCGCGAGGTCGAAGCCCGCGCTATCGGGGGTGTTCACCGTGGCGGGGCCGCTGAGGCGGTCGAATCCGTTGACGATGAGTACCCTCGCCTGTTCGCTCCGGGCCTTGTAGGCCGATAGGATCTCGGAAGGGAAGCTCTCTCCGCCCCGGTTCACGGCCGTGACCTTGAAAGAGTAGACCAGGCCCGGCTCCACGGTCGCGGTGTACGAGGGGTGGCGCACGAGGGTGCCGTTGTCGAACCCTCCGTATCCCACGCGGGTATATACGATGTATTCGCGCGGTCGTGCCGTGGGTTCGAGGGCGTCTTCCTCGCCGACCCAGCTCAGTTCCACGGTGTTCGCCTTCTTGCCGAAGTCGATCGAGAAATGGCTCACGGGCAGCGGTTGCACCACGTACTCTTGTCCGTGTTGCGAGGTGACGAAGCGCAGGATGCCCTTGTAGATGGCCCGGCTCACGGTGAACTTGAAGTTGGGGTCGTGTCCCCAGCTCATGTCGGCGAAGTTCTGGTGGGAGAGCATCTCGATGATGGACGATGGGACGGCGGGTAGCCTGGTCTCGCTGTAGTTGCGGTTCCAGATGGCCCGTCGCGTCCACGGTTTCTGGTAGGTGGTGCCGATGTCGTGCCGCACTTGCCCGAGGAGGATGTCGATGAGGTCGCGCGAGGCGTAGCGGTCGATGCCCGTGGCGAGCTTACCGTCGGTGGCGTCGGTGGTGTGTATGCCGAGCGATCCTACCAGCTCGTCGTCGGCGTTGGCGCCGGCGTCGCTATGCACGCCGAGGGTGAGTTCCAGCGGAACGCCCACTCCCGCCTGGCGGGGGTTGTAGACGGATCCTCCCGAGAGGTAGTTGGCCACGTAGGAGCGGGTGTTGATGTCGTCGGCATAGTCGTTCTCGCCTTTCCGTCCGGCATAGGTGTCGTAGGGCATGCCACCCCATTGCGCGGAGTAGCGCGCCCCTTCGAGGTAGCGGGGCAGTCCGCTGGTCTGTCCCCCTCTGGCGATGTTGCCCATGCCTCCGCCGAAGCGCACGGCGTCGGCGCATACCACGCCTCGCTCGTCGCTCTCGTTGGTGAGCACCACCATGTTATAGTCGTTGTTGCCTTTGTCGAACTCGAAGGTGCCGAGGTAGACCCACGTGCCGCCTCCCATCCGTTGGTTGACCTTGAACTCGGTCACGCCCCCGTTGTGGAACACCAGGTAGCGGGCGTCGCTCACGCTGCCCGGCAGGGTGCGGTAGGCCACGTACACGGCGTAGCGTCCCCGCTCGGGCAGGGTAGGCGCCCACTGGGCGAAAGCTTGTCCTCGCCCCCGGCTCTTCTGGGTGGTGATGAACCGGCACGTGCCGCTCTCGAAAGGATTCTCGCCATCGAGGTAGACGCGCTTGCGCCAGGCGAAGCCCGGCGTGGAGGCCGGCGTGGCCCAGCGTGCCTTCCGCCCGTTGGATTCGAGGTAGATCGAGCCGGCGCGGGTGTCGTTGTCCACCACCACCTCGTCGCGCCGGGTGTCGCGCTCGCGCGGGGTGTAGACCACGGCTCCGGCGTTCTCGAGCATGGGGAGCAGGTAGGGCACGACGAACGACTGCGTGAATAGGTCTTCGGTGGTGGCGAAGAGGCGGGGGCGTTGCCACTCCCACGTTCCTTTCTCGTTCTTGAAGTATTTGCCGTGACTCTGCCACAGGGCGAGGTGCCGGCGCTGCAAGCCTCGCGTCACCTCGTTGGGCCGCGAGAGGTTCTCCACCCATGGCGCGCCGTCGTAATCGATGCCGGTGGACAGGCGCCCTTTGTCCTTCCGCTTCGTGCGGTAGTAGTTGGGTACCAGCTCCTCGATGGGTTTCCCGTCGGCGTAGATGGTTATGGTGTAGTAGTACACGGGTCCGGGCAGCACGGCTTGCACGTCGTGGTAGATGGCGTCGACCGTCTCGGGGCGGAAGGGTTGGTAGGCGAAGCTCTCGGTGGCGTATATGTCGACGCGCTTGCGGGCGTAGTCGATGCTGAAGCTCTTCAGGCCCGGTTGACTGATCTTCGCCGGCGCGACATACCGGTCGAAATAGTCGGTGAGGCGTTCCTTTACGTTCCGCTCGATGTCTTGGGCGAAAAGTGACGAAGCGCCTATCGTGAGCGACAGGAAGAGAAGGAATATTTTCTTCATTGTTTTGTTTAGTTGACAAAGGGGCGAGGGGACGAAGATTCGTCCCCTCGCCCTCCCTTCTTCATTACAGCGGGATGTATTCCACGAAAGCCTCCATGGCCTCGTACGAGGCCAGTCCGAGCTGGTCGTACAGGCGTGCGGTGCCCCGGTTTCGGTCCTCGCTGCGTTGCCAGAAGAGGCGCTCGTCGTTGCCGAGGAAGGGCGCGCTCTCCATCTGCGACTGGTGCTTGAGGATGGCGTTGCGCTTGGAGCGCAGCTCCTCGGGGCTGATGGGCACGGCCATCTCGATGTTCTCGATCTCCCACTCGGCCCAGGCGCCGCGGTACATCCAGATGCGGCAATCCTTCAGCCACTTGGCGCCCTCTTCCTTCTCGAGGTCGACGGCCGCGAACACGGCGTCGGTGCATACGCGGTGTGTGCCGTGCGGGTCGGCCAGATCGCCGGCCACGAATATCTGGTGAGGCTTGATCTCGCGCAGCAGGTTGCGCACGATCTCCACGTCGGTCTCGCTGAGGGGGTTCTTCTGGATGCGCCCCGTCTCGTAGAAGGGGAGGTCGAGGAAGTGGCAACGTTCCAGCGGTACATTATTGTATGTACACGCGGTGCGCGCCTCGCCCCGGCGGATGAGGCCCTTGATGGTGAGGATGTCGTGGGTGTCCATGTCGCCATCCTTCTTTCCGGCGAGGAATTGGCGAATCTCGGCGTACTTCTCGCTGATGACCTGGTCGGCGCTTTGGTTGAAGAGCTGGTTGAAGCCGTTGATGAAGTGCAGGAAGCGTACCACCTCCTCGTCGCCCACGGCTATGTCGCCCGACGTCTCGTAGGCCACGTGCACCTCGTGCTTCTGCTCCACGAGCCTGCGGAGCGTTCCGCCCATGGAGATGACGTCGTCGTCGGGGTGTGGCGAGAAGATGACGACACGCTTGGGATAGGGCTTGGCCCGTTCGGGGCGGTAGGTGTCGTCGGCGTTGGGCTTGCCGCCCGGCCATCCGGTGATGGTGTGCTGGAGGTCGTTGAATATCTTGATGTTGACGTTGTAGGCGGAGCCGTACAGTGCCAGCAGCTCGCTCAGCCCGTTCTCGTTGTAGTCCTTGTTGGTGAGCTTGAGGATGGGCTTCTTGGTAAGTTGGCAGAGCCAGACGATGGCGCTGCGTATCAGCTTGTCGGTCCATTCGCACGAGGTGACGAGCCAGGGCCGCTGTATGCGGGTGAGGTTCATGGAGGCCGGCAGGTCGAGTACCACGTGGGTGTTGTTGTGCGTTTGGAGGAACGACGCGGGTATGGTGTCGGTCACGGGGCCTTCCACGCACTCGCGTATCATGGCCGCCTTGTTCTCTCCCCAGGCGAGGAGGAAGGCTTTCTTGGCCGAGAGTATGGTGGATACGCCCATGGTGATGGAGCTGATGGGTGTGTTGTCGAGCGAGCCGAACACCTTGGACGCCTCGTCGCGCGAGGCGTTGTCGAGCAGGATGAGCCGTGTGGTGGAGTTGAGGCGCGAGCCAGGCTCGTTGAAGGCGATGTTACCCATGCGTCCGATGCCCAGCAGGGCGATGTCGATGCCGCCGAAACTCTCGATGCGTTGCTCGTACAGCCGGCAGAAGTCGAAGATGGCTTCCTTGCCGACGGTGCCGTTGGGGGTGAAGATGTTCTGCGGGTCGATGTTGACGGCGTCGAGGAACATGCTTTTCAGGGCGTTGAAGTTGCTGTTGGCGGCGTCGGGGTTGAGGGGATAGTACTCGTACATGTTGAACACGACTACGTTGTGGAAGCTGAGGCCTTCCTCCCTGTGGATGCGGATGAGGTCGGCGTAGACATGGCTGGGCGAGTTGCCTCCCGGGAGGGCCAGCACGCAGAAGCGGCCGGCTTTCTGTTTCTCGCGGATGGTCTGCGCGATTTCGCGGGCCACGTAGCTGGCGCCTTCCTCTACCGATTCGTAGATGTCCGTGGGTATTTTCTCTAATCGGGTGAGTACCGACTTTTCAAACGCGTTCTCCGGGCGGTAGTATCTGGGTGATATCCTGTGGAGCGTGATTTGAGAACTAAGATTCGTTTTCATAAAACAGGTGAATTATTAATAAATAACTATTCGTTTAACTATTCTTCTTGGATTAATGTTGTTGTTTTCGTTAGTTTTTAACTAATGTTTGTAGGATCCGGCCTTTGGAGGCTGAAGAGGTCGGCGTCGCGCCACACGGGAAACTTCTCCCTGAACTGCCGCAGCCCGTCGAGGCTTAGCGTGGCGGTGGCCAGGCCTTCCTCGCCGTCGGGCACGGTGGCCAGATCCTTTCCGTAGGGCGATACGACGCGGCTTCCCCCGTCGTAGCGCAGTCCCATGCCGTCGGTGCCCACGCGGTTCACGCCCGCGACGTAGCACTGGTTCTCCAAGGCGCGCGCCCGCAGCAGCGTGTCCCACACGGCCCGGCGCGAAGCGGGCCAGTTGGCGGGATAGACGAGCAGGTCGTACGCGTTGTCGACGTTGCGGCTCCACACGGGGAAGCGCAGGTCGTAGCACACCAGCAGGCAGATGTTCCAGCCCCGGTAGGTGAGGACAAGCCGCCGGTCGCCCGGGCTGAAGTGGCGCGGCTCCTCGCCCATGCGGAAGAGGTGCCGTTTGTCGTACTGCCAGGCTTCGCCCTCGGGGGTGAGGAAGAAGCCCCGGTTGTAGTGTTTGCCACCCTCGGAGGCGATGTAGCTGCCGCAGAGGGCGAGGCCGAACTCGGCCGCCCACTGCCGCAGCGTGGATATGGTGGCTCCGCCGAAAGGCTCGGCCAACGCTTCGGCGCGCATGCTGAAGCCGGTGGAGAACATCTCGGGAAGCACCACCAGCTCCGTGCCGCCGCGCAGGGCTTGCAGCTTGTGGCGCAGGAGGCGGAGGTTCTCGGCCTTGTCTTCCCAGGCGATGTCGGTTTGTATGATGGAAAGGTGCATTAGTGATTAGTGGTGAGTGATTAGTGATTAGCGGGGGACACCACAGAGGACACAGAGTTACACAGAGTTTTCAAGTGAGTGTCTTCGTTTTCTCCATGATGGACAAATCGTATAAACTCTGTGTGACTCTGTGTCCTCTGTGGTTAAAGCGCGAACCTCTCGGGATGCTTCCCCCTGAAGTGCTTGAAATACTCCTTGATCTCTTCCATGTCCTTATCCGCGTCACCCGACGGGACAATAACCTTGGTAGAGGTGATCGTCTTCGTGGGATAGTCGATGCCGAAGAGCACGATGGGCACGCGCGCCTCGAGGGCGATGTAGTAGAACCCCCTCTTCCATTGCGAGTTGGCCTTGCGCGTCCCTTCGGGCGTGATGGCCAGGTGGAAGTATTCGCTCTCGCGGAAGTGGCGTGCCATCTGCTCCACGAGCGAAGTGTTCCGCCCGCGGTCCACGGGTATGCCTCCTATCGCCCTGAAGACGATCCCTATCGGGAAGAAGAACCACTCCTTCTTCATCATGAACTTCGTCTTCCGTCCCAAGGCGTTATAGAACACCTTTCCGATGAAGAGGTCGAAGTTCGTGGTATGTGGCGCCACGCAGATGACGCATTTCTTGTAGAACGGTGTCGTGAGGTTTGTCTTCCATCCCAGCAGCCGGCGATAGATAAAGCCATAAATCGCTTTCTTCATCCTTCGTCGGCTCAGCCCAGTTTCCCGATGGCGTCCACGAACTCTTCCACCTTGGCGTCGAAGTCGGCGCGGAACTTCTTGTAGAATCCCTTCGCGTTCCCCGTCTCGGTGTGGGAGATGCGTTTCACGAAATCGTCTTGCGTGCGCAGTATACCGGCCATCAACTCGTCCGCTTTCTCCCTGTCGGTGGTGGGGAACAGCAGGCTATGGATCAGGCACTCGGTGAACAGCTCGCCCGCGATATAGTTCACGGTCTTCTTGAGATCTCTTCTACTTGCCATAATGTTACCTATTTAGATGTGAATAATCGATTTTATGGGGGTAAAGATAACCACTTTCTTTGGATTCCGGCGCGGTGTTCCCGTTTTTTTAGGAAGCTTAAACTCATTTCGTCCAAAAGACGGCGCTCTTTACTCGTTTCCAGCCGGTCGGTATAGCCATTCCGTCTTTCTCCGGCTTCCCACGCAAGCCCCGGTTATACATCCGTTATATGTACGGAATAATGGACGGATAGACGGGGCTTGCCGGGGAGACCGGAGGAGACCGGAGGGGGGCGGATGAGGGCGGATGAGGCGGTCGGAAAGTGACAAAAGTGACAAAAGTGCCTTATGACACTTCCGGATTTAGTTTTTGGTAAGCTCCATGCCTTAACTTCCTGATTTTACGGCCTATAACTGCTTTTAGCATACGCATGACCTTTCTCTTGCAAAAGTCCCGCGCGCGGCCAGCCTCGAGGGCCTGGGCGGTGGTGAATTGGTCGGGAAGGCTGTCAAAGAAGCGCGTCGCCATGTCGGGATCCTTCAGGCTTTTCGAAGTATCCGTAGGCACGGCCGACATCACCAGTCGGGCGTGCTCGTAGCAGCAGAGGGTGATGTCGAGGGCGCGGCGAAAGTCGTCGTCGCGGCAGTCGATCTCCGCGGCGGTGTGGGCGGCCTCGGCCTGGCGCAGCCGGGTGAGCGTCATGGCCAGGCGCATGGTGACGCAGGCGTAGCGCTTCACCACGGCCTGCAGGTTGTCGTTCCGCTCGAGGGGCATGTCGGCGAGCTTGCGGGCGAAGAGGCGGTTCAGCTCCCTCCACTGCCCCGGGGTGAGGTGGAAGGTGGCGGGGTGGGCGTCGCAGAAGTCGTGCAGCCGCTCCATGCGCCCGGCCAGCGGCAGGTACTGCTCGTCGTACGAGCTGCCGCCCTCGCCCACGTCGACCCATCGGGGATCCTCCCTCCAGGTGTAGAAGAGCGCGCGGCTGGCCAGGCCGTTCTCCGAGTTCTGGAGCAGGGGGGCGTACTGCTGGGCGGTGCCGGTGAGCAGCAGGGCGAGCTTGGGGCGCGGCACCACGATGGGTTCCATGCCGGCGGCCTTGTACGAGTAGTCGATCCGCTCGTGCTCGAAGCACTTGCGCAGGATGTCGTCGAAGTGGCCGTAGTCCATGCCGTTGGCGTTGGCCAGGGTCTGCGCCTCGGTGTCGAAGATGACGCCGCCCATGTCGCCGTTGTCCCTGAGCTGTAGGTAGAGGCGGGCGGCCGAGGTGTTGGCGGGGATGAGCAGCGAGCGGTAGGGCGGGCGCTCGGGCTGCTCCATGGCTGGGGCGCCGGATTTTCCCGCCTCGCGGGATCGCTCGGCGCCTCGCTCCTTCCACTCCCGCAGGCTCTTCTCGTAGGCGCGCGACTCCATCTTGCTCAGCGTCTCCACGCGCTCGTGCAGGTTCTTGAGCAGCGTCCGCCCGGTCTCGGCTATGCTCTTGCCGCTGCCCGCGGGGGCGATGACGAAGCCGTACAGGTGCGGGGAGTAGTTCCGGCGGTTGTAGCGTCCCCAGGTGCCGGGCAGGGCGGCGCCCACGCTGACGAGCTGGGCGAGCAGGGCCACGTCGCGCTGGCGGGGGGTGCAGTCGTCGGGAATGGCGTCCTCGAGCAGTTCGGGCAGATTTTCGTACACGGATTCGGGGAACAGGGGGGTGCGCTTGCGCAGTTCCTCGCCTTCCCAGTAGGCCTCTTCCCCGTCGTTGTCGTTTTCGAAAGTGTCATAAGGCACTTTTGTCACTTTTGTCACTTTGGAACTTCCCCCTCCGTGCGCCTCCCCGGCCTTGTCATCAGACTTAATGGACTGATAACCATTGCTTACCGTCTTGCTAAGCTCGTCGTAAGTAAAGTCCGTTCCTTGCAGGACGCTCCAAAGTTGACCGCGTAGCGCGCCTTCGTCCCACCCGTCGCGCGCGGCCTCGCAGGCTATGCGGTAGAGGTTGGCGTTGCGCTGTCCGGGGATGAGCGGATGCCTGAAAATGTATGA
>JAISIZ010000086.1 GCA_031261785.1 Mediterranea sp. (in: CFB group bacteria) | reverse complement strand
GGCTTCCCTTGGTAGGCAAGCCGATAGATGTACTCCGTCTTGTCCACGTACACGAAGTCATTCCTGCGAATGTACTCGAAGTCTTGTATGCCGATAGGCAGTGGTCTGCTGTTCATCATTACCGTCGCTATTACGAAGTTGATACGACAAAGGTACGCCTTTTGGGCATTACATCTACATCTATTGGCATCTTTTCTGTGATAAAGTCCACGATAAAGCGTTATTTCTCAAAGAATAGTAGTACTTTTGCCCCGCATAAACGAAAAGTGTGTAAAATAGTATATGGTAAAGGATTTGTTGGTCCCCGATTACATCTTCGAGGCAAGCTGGGAGGTGTGCAACAAAGTCGGGGGAATATATACAGTATTATCTACGAGGGCTAATACACTTCAAGCGAAGTTTCATGATAGGATTATTTTTATCGGGCCAGACTTGTGGAAAGGCAAAGAGAATCCACTATTCATCGAACAGGACAACCTATGCGCCGCCTGGAAAGCCCAAGCCAGGGAAAAAGACGACTTGTCCGTTCGCGTAGGACGTTGGGACATACCGGGAGAACCTATCGTCATCCTGGTCGACTTCAGCCCCTTCTTCCTCAGGAAGAACGAGATATACACCTCGATGTGGAACCGGTTTCAGGTCGATTCCCTCCACGCTTACGGCGATTACGACGAAGCGTCCATGTTTGCCTACGCCGCCGGCAAGGTAGCCGAGAGTTTCTATCGGCACAACCTGACCGAGACCGACAAGGTAGTGTTTCAGGCCCACGAATGGATGACGGGTATGGGAGCGCTCTATCTGCGCGACGCCGTGCCCGAGATCGCCACCATCTTCACTACTCACGCCACCTCCATCGGCCGTTCGATAGCCGGCAACAACAAGCCCCTCTACGATTACCTCTTCGCCTACAGTGGCGACCAGATGGCGCAGGAGCTGAACATGCAGTCCAAACATTCCATCGAGAAGCAGACGGCCCACTATGTCGACTGCTTCACCACCGTGAGCAAGATTACCGATAGAGAGTGCCGCCAGCTGCTCGGCAAGCCTGCCGACGTCATCCTGATGAATGGCTTCGAGGACGACTTCGTCTCCAAGGGGAGCACGTTCGCGGGCAAGCGCAAGCGGGCGAGGTCGCTGATGCTGCACGTGGCCAACCGCCTGCTGGGTACCCGGCTGGGCGACGATACGCTCATCGTGTGCACCAGCGGACGCTACGAATTCAAGAACAAGGGCATCGACGTGTTTCTCGACGCGCTGGCCCGTCTGGACAAGGCGCGGGAGCTGAGCCGCGACGTGCTGGCGTTTGTCTGCGTGCCCGGCTGGGCCGACACTCCCCGGCAGGACCTGCAAGCCCGGCTGAAGAGCAAGGGGGAGGAATACGACACCCCGCTTCCCGAACCGTTCGTCACGCACCGGCTGCACGACGGGGCGTACGACCGGGTGCTGAGCCAGCTTCGCCGCCTGGGCATGACCAACGCCCCGGGCAGCAAGGTGAAGATCGTCTTCGTGCCCTGTTACCTCGACGGGCACGACGGCATCATGAACAAAGAGTACTACGACGTGCTGCTCGGCATGGACCTCACCGTCTATCCCTCTTACTACGAGCCTTGGGGATACACGCCGCTCGAGAGCGTGGCCTTCAGCGTCCCCACCGTCACCACCACGCTGGCCGGCTTCGGCCTATGGGTGAACGGGCTGCGGGGACAACGCGGCATCGTGGACGGCGTGGAGGTGCTCGAACGGTCGGACACCAACTACTCGGAAGTGGCCGATGGCGTGAAGGATACCATCGTCAACTTCGCCGCCCAATCGGCCGCCGAGGTGAGCGAGATGCGCCGCCAAGCCTCCGCCGTGGCCGAGCAAGCCCTGTGGAAGCATTTCATCCAGTACTATTACGAAGCGTACGACAAGGCCCTGCGTAGGGCATTGGAACGCCAATTGAGTTAGGAATCAAGGAATAAACTTATCTATAAATAACAAAGGCATTATGAAAATCAAAGTTAGTAATGTAAACACCCCCAGCTGGAAGGAAGTGACGGTAAAGTCGCACATCCCCGCTGAGTTGGAACCTCTTTCCGAGATCGCGCGCAACCTATGGTGGTCTTGGAATTACGAGGCCACGGAATTGTTCCGCGACCTGGACCGCGACCTGTGGAAAGAGTGCGCCGAGAATCCCGTATTGCTGCTCGAACGTATGAACTACGACAAGCTCGAGACGCTGGCCAAGGACGATGTCATCCTGCGTCGGCTGAAGGACGTGTACACCAAATTTCGCGATTATATCGACGTCAAGCCCGACACCAGCCGCCCATCGGTGGCATACTTCAGCATGGAGTACGGACTTAACAGCGTGCTGAAAATCTACTCCGGCGGACTGGGCGTGCTGGCGGGCGACTACCTCAAGGAGGCTTCCGACAGCAACGTCGACCTCTGCGCCGTGGGATTCCTCTATCGCTATGGCTACTTCAGCCAAAGCCTTTCCATGGACGGGCAGCAGATAGCCAACTACGAGGCGCAGAATTTCGGGCAACTGCCCATCGAACGGGTGCTCGACGCCAATGGCTCGCCGATGGTCATCGACGTGCCCTACCTCGACTATTTCGTGCACGCCAATCTCTGGCGCGCCAACGTGGGACGCATCTCCCTCTACCTGCTCGACACTGACAACGAGATGAACAGCGAGTTCGACCGCCCCATCACCCACCAGCTCTATGGAGGCGACTGGGAGAACCGCCTCAAGCAGGAGATCCTGCTCGGCATCGGAGGCATACTCACCCTCAAGGCATTGGGTATCACCAAGGACGTGTACCACTGCAACGAGGGACACGCCGCGCTCATCAACGTGCAACGCGTCTGCGACTACGTGGCCACCGGCCTCACCTACGACCAAGCCATCGAGCTGGTACGCGCCTCGTCGCTCTACACCGTGCACACCCCCGTGCCGGCCGGACACGACTACTTCGACGAAGGGCTTTTCGGCAAGTACATGAGTGGCTATCCCGCCCGGATGGGCATCACGTGGGACGACCTCATGGACCTCGGGCGCAACAATCCCGGCGACAAGGGCGAGCGCTTCTGCATGTCCATCTTCGCCTGCAACACCTCCCAGGAGGTCAACGGCGTGAGCTGGCTACACGGAAAGGTGTCGCAAGAGATGTTCTCGCCCATCTGGAAAGGTTACTTCCCCGAGGAGATGCACGTGGGATACGTCACCAACGGCGTGCACTTCCCCACCTGGAGCGCCACGGAATGGAAGCAACTCTACTTCAAGTATTTCAACGACAATTTCTGGTTCGACCAATCCAACCCCAAGATATGGGAAGCCATCTACAAGGTGCCCGACGAGGAGATCTGGAAGACACGCATGATGATGAAGAACAAGCTGGTGGATTACATCCGCAAGTCGTTCCGCGACACGTGGCTCAAGAACCAGGGCGACCCCTCGCGCATCGTCTCGCTGATGGACAAGATCAATCCCAAGGCCCTGCTCATCGGTTTCGGACGCCGCTTCGCCACCTACAAGCGGGCATATCTCCTCTTCACCGACCTTGAGCGCTTGTCCAAGATCGTGAACAACCCCGACTATCCCGTGCAGTTCCTCTTCGCCGGCAAGGCGCACCCGCAGGATGGCGCCGGACAGGGACTCATCAAGCGTATCATCGAGATCTCGCGCCGTCCCGAGTTCCTCGGCAAGATCATCTTCCTCGAGAACTACGACATGCAGCTGGCCCGCCGCTTAGTATCGGGCGTTGACATCTGGCTCAACACCCCGACCCGTCCGCTCGAGGCCTCGGGCACCTCGGGCGAGAAGGCGCTGATGAACGGCGTGGTGAACTTCTCCGTGCTCGACGGCTGGTGGCTCGAGGGCTACCGCGAAGGCGCCGGATGGGCGCTCACCGAGAAGCGTACCTACCAGAACCAGGAACACCAGGACCAACTCGATTCGGCTACCATCTACAGCATCCTCGAGACCGAAATCCTCCCTCTCTACTACGCCCGCAACAAGGAAGGATACTCCGAGGGATGGATCAAGCTGGTGAAGAACTCCATCGCCCAGATCGCCCCGCACTACACCATGAAGCGGCAGCTCGACGACTACTACAACAAGTTCTACGACAAGCTGGCCCGACGATTCAAGGCGCTCGCGGCCAACGATAACGAGAAAGCCAAGGAACTGGCCGCCTGGAAAGAAGCCGTAGTGGCCAAGTGGGACAGCATCGAGGTGGTATCCTCCGATAAGGAAGAACCCCTGCGCAACGGCGATGTAGAGAGCGGGAAGGAATACCGCGTCACCTATGTCATCGACGAGAAGGGGCTGAAGGACGACATCGGCATCGAGCGGGTATCGACCTACACCGCCGCCGACGGCAAGCAGCATGTCTACTCCGTCGAGCCGCTCGAAGTGGTGAAGCGCGAGGGCGACCTCTACACCTTCCAGGGTTCGATGAGCCTCTCCAACTCGGGCAGCTTCAAGGTGCTCTACCGCATGTACCCCAAGCATCCCGACCTGCCGCACCGACAGGACTTCTGCTACGTGCGCTGGTTCATCTGATCGTCCGCGAACGGTTATTGGGAACATTTCAAGAAGCCCGGCAGCTTGCTGCCGGGCTTCTTGAATAGATACCAGGGAAGTGACAACCCTTTGGCCCACTCCGGCCACAGGGGTTGTTTATCTTGGTGCCTATTGATGGGACATTTATCCGTTTTGGACGCCAAGATACGGATTTCCTTGGAAATAATGCGCTTGGCGGTAGCTCTTTCTGCTGGAAAAGCTATATCTTCGTCGCGCATTTCGGATATTTCAGTACGCTGATAAAACAACAATTAATCGATAAAAACGATACATGGAGAAAAATGTGAAGACCGTGAAGAATCGGAAGAAGGCCAAAAAGGCGAAGAAGCCGGTGGCAGAAAGAGTGCCTTATGCCTATAAGCCGGACAAGATGACGCTGGAAGAGTGGCAAATCGCCTTGAGACGCGACGCGGCCGAGAAGGGTCTGTTTGGCATCTCGGAGGTGAACCGAAAGGAAGAGCCGGGATACTACAAGGTGAACAGCCCCTCCTCGCGCAATGAATACCGGGTGGTGTACCGCGGACAGGATAGCCCATGGAACTACTGCTCGTGCATGGATTTCAAAACCAGCCAACTGGGTACCTGCAAACATCTGGAAGCTGTGGCTCTCTGGCTGAAAACGCATCGCAAAGCCACGTGCCTGACGATTCCGCCCTATACCTCCGTATACCTGTCGTATCGTGGAGAGCGAGAGGTGCGCCTGCGCATAGGGACCGACAACGCGGACGAGTTTCGCGAGCTGGCCAAGCCTTACTTCACACCCGAGGGGACGATGCGCGCCGAGGCAATAACGGTCATCTCCGATTTTCTGCGCGATGCCTTGAAGCTGAACGATACCTTTCGCTGCTACTCGGACGCGCTGAGTTTTATCTTGGAGAAACGTGAAGAGCGGCGGCGGGAGCGGATGTTGCCTGACTGGGCCTCGGATGCCGAACTCGAGAAGTTGCTCCGCGTCAAGCTCTATCCTTACCAGAAGGAGGGCATTCGTTTTGCCTTTCGGGCCGGCAAGTCCATCATCGCCGACGAGATGGGACTGGGCAAAACCATACAAGCCATAGGTACAGCGGAATTGATGCGCAAACATCAGCTTATCTCGTCGGCGCTTATCCTTTGCCCCACTTCGCTGAAATACCAATGGAAGAAAGAGATTGAGCGCTTCACCGGTGCCGACGCCATCGTGGTGGAGGGGAATCACCTGGTGAGGAAGGGGTTGTATCAGCATGAGGCATTCTACAAGATCGTTTCCTACAATAGTGCTTGCAACGACATCAAAATCTTGGGGTCGCTTTACACCGACCTCCTGATCATGGACGAGGTACAGCGCCTGAAGAACTGGAACACGCAAATATCGAAAGCCGCCCGGCACATCGAGGCGGAGTATTCGGTGGTGCTCTCGGGCACTCCGCTGGAGAACAAGCTGGAGGAGCTGTATTCCATCATGCAGTTTGTGGATCAATACTGCCTCGGCCCGTACTACCGCTTTATGGATACCACGGTGGTGCGGTCGGATACGGGAAAGGTGGTTAGCTACCGGAACCTGAACGCCATAGGGGAGCGGATGAGGAACGTGCTCATCCGCCGGCGGAAGCGCGACGTGGCCTTGCAGTTGCCCGCCCGGATGGATAAAGTGCTATTCGTGCCGATGACCAAAGAGCAGAAGGAGATGCACGAAGAGTGCGCGGCGACAGTGTCTCAGCTGGTCACCAAGTGGAACCGTTACCGATTCCTGAGCGAAAAAGATCGCAAACGGTTGTTGCTGATGCTTAGCCAAATGCGGATGCTGTGCGACAGCACCTACATCCTCGACCAGAAGAGCCGTTACGACACCAAAGTGGAGGAGACGATGAACATCCTGCGCGATGTGTTCGAGAGTGGCGACGAGAAGGTGGTGATCTTCAGCCAATGGGAACGGATGACCCGCCTGATAGCCCGCGAACTGGAAGCGATGGGTGTACGCTACGAGTATTTGTATGGAGGTGTGCCGTCGGCTGCCCGAAAGAAGCTGATGGACAACTTCAGTGAGCTGCCCGAGAGCCGGGTATTCCTTTCTACCGATGCTGGCAGCACGGGACTGAACCTGCAAGTGGCCTCCATCGTCATCAACCTCGACCTGCCGTGGAACCCCGCCGTGCTGGAGCAACGTGTCGCCCGTATCTATCGCATCGGGCAGGAACGGAACATACAGGTGATTAACCTCGTGGCCAAGGATACCATCGAAGAGCGGATGCTGTCAACCCTGAACTTCAAGTCCTCCCTCTTTGAGGGCATATTAGACAATGGCGAAGATGCCATCTTCCTCGAAGACAGCAAGCTGGAGAAGATTATGGAGAGCATCCAGACAGTGACTGCCGCCAGCGAGGACGACGCGAAGACGTCGGCCGATACCGGCTTAGGACCTGACGAGATGGAAGAGTTGGTGGCGGCCACCTCCGACGGACAAGTGGAAGCTCCCGATAGCTCCGGGACTCCCGAGGACATCATGCCTCCCTTCTTGGACGAAAGCGAGCCGGAACCCGGACAATTGCTCCAGCAAGGCTTCTCTTTCTTGAGGGGCTTAGCCCGTACGCTCAGCTCACCTGAGGCTACCCGCAAGTTGGTCGATTCCTTGGTGGAGGAGGATAAGGAGACGGGGAAAACGACGCTCCGCATCCCCGTGCCCGACAAGGAAAGCGTATCGGGCGTGCTGAACTTGCTTGGGAAATTGCTGTCCCAACAGTAAGAAACGAGGAGGAAAAGATAGAAATGGCAAAAACCTTGAATTTGGTACATTTGCAATTACAATTGCGCAGGAGGTTCCTGCGTCAATAAAAAAAACAGATTATGGCATTACCCATCAACATAGAAGACCTGCTGAACAAGCGTAAGATAGAATCGAACCGCATCGAGTTCAAGAAAGGGTGGAATCCCGACAGGATTTACCGTTCCATTTGCGCCTTCGCCAACGACTTTGACAATATCGGTGGCGGTTACATCCTTGTGGGTGTGGAAGAAGAAAATGGTATCGCCAAACGTCCAGTGACGGGTATTCCCGACGCAGAGTTGGATAAGATACAGAAAGCAATGGTCGGCATTTTGAGTTATGCCGGACCCGACCGTTCTATCAGTATGGCCGCCATCAAAGAGGCAAAGAAGTTGAAGGCTCGACGGTATCGTAACAGGCGACTTGGTGACTTCCTGAAAGAGTTGGAACTGTCGGAAGGTAGAGCTACCGGCATTCCAACCATACAAGACGAACTACATAGAAATGGTTCGCCCAATGCTACGATTGAAACGGACGATGACCGCTCCTACTTCTTGATAGAGATACCTTGTAGGGAAGGGTTTGAAGAAGTGGATGTCCCCAATAAACCCATAAATGACCCGATAAATGTCCCCAATGACCCCAAAAATGACCCCAAAAATGACCCCAAAATCACAAATAGACAAAAGCTTATTTTGGATATGATTAAGGAAGATGCGACTACATCGAGTAGCGCAATAGCAGAAAGGTTGTCTGTGTCAAGAAAAACCATCAAGCGCGACATGGTTCAATTGATGGAACTTGGCGTTATTAACCATATAGGTCCCAACAA
>JAISIZ010000063.1 GCA_031261785.1 Mediterranea sp. (in: CFB group bacteria) | reverse complement strand
ACAAAGCGAAACTCATTAGACGCTGATGACACGGATAACACGGATCTAAAATATATAAATCCGTGTCATCCGTGTCATCAGCGTCTAAAAAATCATTGCACAAAATTACCCCGCACGAGGTATATATGGAAAATGATGTGGACGTATAGTTTCGACAAGGATTGTGACATAGTTCTCGTATTTGTAAAATCGCTTGCGAAGATAACTGTTTTTATGGATACGACAAAACGAACTCCCGGGAAATAAGCTGGGCCTACAGCCCGCAACGTCACACACATACGGGAAACCCAACGTGCCGCTCGTTCCTCGCTCTACGTTGGGCTAGGTTAAGAGCCTTACAGGCAAAGGCTTTCAGCCACTTTTGGGCCGCCGAGTCCAATGGCTTGCGAATGGCGAGGGCGTGGCACGCGAATGGTGAGACGTGGCAAGCCGCGTCTCCACATGCCAATCATTACAAAATCTGTGCGAATCTGTGTAATCTGTGGTGAACTCCCTCCCGCCAATTACCAATCCCTCCCTTTCCCTCCCCTATCCATTCGCTCGCAAATGGCGAGACGCGGCACGCCACGTCTCCACCGGAGACGGTACAGGATAAACACAGGATATTCCCGGTGCCCCTGACTTTGGGGCTGATTCGCCCACGGATTTCTGCGTATGACCCGTTAAAAGACCATAAATAATAGTACTGTGCTATGCATAGTTCTAAAGTATCGCATACATTTGTGCATTCAAAAGTAGTAAGGTATAGAATCTATGAATGTAGACAACGTAAAATCGCAAATGAGGAAAGGGATGCTGGAATACTGCATCATGCTGCTGCTTCATAAGGAAGCGGCCTACGCCTCGGACATCATCCAGAAATTGAAGGAAGCCCGGCTGATTGTCGTGGAAGGTACGCTCTACCCGCTGCTCACCCGTCTGAAGAACGACGAGTTGCTGGGTTACGAGTGGGTGGAATCCAACCAAGGTCCACCCCGCAAATACTACAAGCTCACGGCGAAGGGCGAGGCCTTTCTGGCCGAGCTGGAGCTGTCGTGGCGAGAGCTGAGCGACACCGTGAGCCATATCGCCAACAACTGATCAAGAACAATAAAACGATCCCGAAACAATGAAGAAGACACTTACTGTCAACCTGGGAGGCACCGTGTATCACATCGATGAGGATGCCTTCCACCTGCTGGACAACTACCTGTCCAACCTGAAGAATTACTTCCGACGCCAACAAGGTGCCGAGGAGATAGTGAACGACGTGGAAAACCGGATAGCCGAGCTGTTTGCCGAGAAGATCGGTGTCGGCAAGGAGGTGATCACCATAACCGACGTGGAGGAAGTGATTGCCCGGATGGGCAAGCCCGAAGATTTCGGCGCGGCCGACGACGAAGCCTCTCCCGAGCGGCCTGCCAACGATGAGGACAACGGGGAACAGGCCGAACGGCGCCTATTCCGCGATCCTGACCGTAAGGCGTTGGGAGGCGTGGCCGCCGGGCTGGCCGCCTACTTCGACTGGGAGGTGACACTGACGCGCGTCATCATCGTCTGCCTCGCCGTGCCATTCCCGCTCATGCTGCCACTGTACATCGTCGCCTGGATCCTTATTCCCGAAGCCCGCACGGCTGCCGACAAGCTGAATATGCGAGGGAAGAAGGTGACGGTGGAGAGCATCGGCCAGACGGTGACCGACAGTTTCGAGCGAGTGAGCGAGCGGGCAAACGACTACATCAACTCCGGCCGGCCGCGCGCCACCGTGCGTTCGGCGGCCGACGTGCTTGTCAGTATCGCCACCGTGCTCGTCAAGATATTCCTGGTGATCGTACTCATCGCTTGCCTGCCGGTACTCTTCGGCGTGGCG
Organism: Mediterranea sp. (in: CFB group bacteria); assembly: GCA_031261785.1. GTDB lineage: Bacteria > Bacteroidota > Bacteroidia > Bacteroidales > Bacteroidaceae > Bacteroides. The sequence goes on along the minus strand of JAISIZ010000063.1, from coordinate 20,331 downwards.
TTCGGGCTTGTCGCGTCGGTCATAGCCCTCTTCGTCGCGCTCTTCGGTGGAGGTTCGGCGTTCCTGCAGGGATTCTTCCCGCCCGAGTTAGGCCTCACCATGGGGGTGCCCACTCCCGTCGCGGGGGTTTTCATCATGATCGTCTTCTTCCTCACCATCGGAATCCCGGTCGGCGCGTTCATCTACGCCCTCATGCGGCGGCTGTTCAACTGGCAGCCCATGGGGAAAGGTTCCTGGTGGACGTTGTTCATCCTATGGATGCTCTCCTTCTTCGCCTCGTGCTACTTCTTCTTCCAGTACGTCCTCATCATCAACGGAGGCGTGGGACACTATCCCTTCTATTGGCTCTGGGACTAAGGGAGAGCGGGGGAGGGGAGGCCTACTTCTTTTTCTTCTCCACGCTCCAGCCGAATTTGCCGATCTTGGCGCCCAGCTCGTAGTAGCCGCCGTGGACGTAGACCAAGGGGCTGGCCTCGCCGAGGTCGAACTTACCCGTCGAGGCGTCGAGGTAGCGCTCGTCGGCACGCACGTTGACCACGTCGGCGATGAACATGTCGTGCGACCCGAGGGAGACGATCTCCTTCACGCGGCACTCTATGCAGAGGGGCGATTCCTCGATGAGCGGAGCGCCGACTACGGTAGCTTGGCCGGGTGTAAGCCCCATCTCCTCGAACTTGTTGAACTTGCGGCCCGAACGCACGCCGCACCAGTCGGTGGCGAAGGCCATGTCGGCGGTGGTGAGGTTGATGACGAACTCCATGTTCCGCTTGATGATGCCGTGGGAGTGACGCTCGGGGCGGACGGAGATGTAACACATAGGCGGGTCGGAGCAGATGGTGCCTGTCCACGCCACGGTAAGGATGTTGTATTCCTGCGGCTCCCTGCCGCAGCTGACCAATACGGCGGGCAACGGATAAATCATCGTGCCCGGTTTCCAATCTTGTTTCATTGTTCTTTCTCTATGATTCTTTGAGTTGATTAGGAAAAGGGAGGGGAGGAGTGATTGGCCGGGAGACTCACCACAGATTACACAGATTCACACCGATTATTTCATCGTGAACAACGGATTACACGAGAATAGAATAATCGGTGTAATCTGTGGTGAATCCCTTGGCCAATCACTACAATATGGCAATCTCTTCCCGATGCTGCTCTTTCTCGCAGTAGTGGCATCTCACGGTGCAGTTCTCCTTGTCGATGACGTGGAAGAAGGTGGACATAGGCTCATTGTTGGTGATGCACTTGGGGTTGGCGCATTTCACGATGTCGTGCAGCTCGTCGGGCATGCGCGCTTCCTTCTTCTCCACCACGGCATAGTCGCGGATGATGTTGAGCTTGACGTGTGGCGCCACTACGGAGATGCGGTTGATCTCCTCGTCGCAGAAGAACTTGTCGGCTATCTTGATGATGCCTTTCTTTCCCAGCTTCTTGCTGTCGAGATTGAAGCCGATGGTGACGTTGCTCGTGAGGCGTTCTATGCCGAGTATCTGTACCACGGCGAAGAGCTTGTCGGATGGGATGTGGTCGATGACGGTGCCGTCGCGCAGGGCGGCCACTTGCAATTCTTGTTTGTTCTCGCTCATAATGATGTATCTTTAATGACGTCGTCCAATGTGATGCCGAGCACGTCGCAGAGAATGGCCTCTCGGGCGTACAGCCCGTTGCGCGCTTGCTGTATGTAGTATGCCTTGGGGTTGGCGTCCACGTCGTAGGCTATCTCGTTGACGCGCGGCAGCGGGTGCAGTATGCGCAGGTTGGGGCGCGTGCGTTCCAGCATCTTCTCGCGGAGGATGTACACGTTCTTCACCCGCTCGTATTCCATGAGGTCGGTGAATCGCTCGCGCTGCACGCGGGTCATGTAGAGGATGTCGGCGTCGGCGATGGTCTCCTCGTTGAAGTCGGTATGCTCCACATATTTAATATGGTGCTCGCGGCAGTATATCTTGTACTCCTCGGGCATCCGCAGCTCCTCGGGAGCGATGAAGTGGAAGACGGGGTTGAAGTGGCGCATGGCCATGAGCAGGGAGTGGACGGTGCGTCCGTACTTGAGGTCGCCCACGAGGAAGATGTTGAGATTCTCCAGCGTGCCTTGTGTCTGCTGTATGGAGTAGAGGTCGAGCATGGTTTGCGAGGGATGCTGGTTGGCTCCGTCGCCGGCGTTGACGATAGGCACCCCGGTAATCTCGCTGGCGTACCGCGCGGCGCCTTCGAGATAGTGCCGCATCACGATGATGTCGGCGTAGTTGCTTACCATGAGGATGGTGTCCTTGAGGGTTTCGCCTTTCGACGAGCTGGTGACCTTGGGGTCGGTGAATCCGATGACGCGCGCGTCGAGGCGGTTGGCTGCCGTCTCAAAGCTCAGTCGTGTGCGTGTGGAGGGTTCAAAGAAAAGGGTGGCTACCACCTTGCCTTGCAGCAAGTGTCGGTTGGGTTGCCGTTCAAACTGTCTCGCCATCTGGAGCATGTAGAGAATCTTTTCCTTGGAATGTTCGGCGATGGTGACTAAGCTTCTGTTTTCCATTTTGTTATCATTTATCTGGATAGAACATACGTTATCAGTGCGTAAAGGTATGAAGAAAATGCGATAAACGAGTTTTTTGGACGATATTTCTTGTCCGATAAGCTATTTTGTCTACCTTTGCCCCTTAGTTTATTCACAAGAGCGTTTCTTTAATGTCGTGCAAGATATGATTCAGAAGATAATAAAGGGCCTTTGGTTGCTATTGGCCGTTACGTTGGTTGTCGCTGTCGTTATATTCATCTCCATCTCGAAAGGGTGGATAGGCTATATGCCGCCCGTGGAAGAGCTGGAGAATCCGAATTACAAATTCGCCACCGAAGTGCTGTCGGAAGACGGCAAGGTGCTCGGCACGTGGTCGTACAGCAAGGAGAACCGTGTGTACACCAGCTACGACGAACTCTCGCCACACATCATCCAGGCGCTGGTAGCCACGGAGGATGTCCGCTTCAGGAATCACTCGGGCATCGACGGCAAGGCGCTCTTCCGGGCCTTCGTGAAGCGAGGGCTACTGTTCCAGAAGACCGCCGGAGGAGGCAGCACCCTCACCCAGCAGCTGGCCAAGCAGCTCTACACCGAGAACGTGGCGCGCAACAGCCTGCAACGCCTCCTGCAGAAGCCCATCGAATGGGTGATAGCCGTGAAGCTCGAACGCTACTACACCAAGGAGGAAATCCTGAGCATGTACCTCAACAAGTTCGACTTCCTCAACAACGCCGTGGGCGTGAAGACCGCCTCGCATACCTACTTCGGCGTAGAACCCGGAAACCTCAGCATCGAACAGGCCGCCACCTTGGTGGGGATGTGCCAAAATCCTTCACGCTACAACCCCGTGCGATATGGTGAGCGTGCCCAAGGGCGGCGCAACGTGGTGCTGGAACAGATGCGCAAGGCCGGATACCTCACCGACGCCGCGTGCGACTCCATCAAGGCCATCCCGCTAAAGCTCAACTATACGCGGGTGGACCACAAAGAAGGGCTGGCCACCTACTTCCGCGAATACCTGCGGGGAGTGGTGACGGCGTCCAAGCCCGACAGGAGCCAATACCGCGGCTGGCAGATGCAGAAATACTACGAGGATTCGCTCGCGTGGGAGACCGACCCCCTCTACGGATGGTGCGCCAAGAACCAAAAACCCGACGGGACCAACTACAACGTATATACCGACGGACTGAAGATATACACCACCATCGACTCGCGCATGCAGCGATATGCCGAGGAGGCGGTGAAAGAACATATAGACTACCTGCAACCCCTATTCTTCAAAGAAAAAGAGGGCAGTGTCAACGCCCCCTATCCCCGCTCCATGAAACCCGCGCTGGTGAAGGAACTGCTGGAGAAGGCCATGAAGCAGACCGACCGCTACCGCGGCATGAAAACCGCCGGAGCCTCGGACGCCGACATCCATAAAGCGTTCGATACCCCGACGGAGATGACCGTCTACTCGATCAGCGGAGAGAAAGACACGGTGATGACCCCGATGGACTCCATACGCTACTACAAATCGTTCCTCCGCACGGGATTCCTCTCCATGAGTCCCCTCGACGGACACGTGAAAGCCTACGTGGGCGGCACCGACTACACCTATTTCCAGTACGACATGGCCATGGTGGGACGTCGGCAGGTAGGGTCGACCATCAAGCCCTTCCTCTACACGCTTGCCATGGAGAACGGATTCTCGCCTTGCGACGAGGTACGGCACGTGGAGCAAACCGTGTTGATGGAGAACGGGCAGCCACCTTGGACGCCGCGCAACGCCAACAAGAAACGCTATGGCGAGATGGTGACGCTGAAGTGGGGACTGGCCAATTCCGACAACTGGATATCGGCCTACCTCATGACGAAACTCAATCCGCACAACTTGGTCAACCTGCTGCATACGTTTGGCGTGAAGAACAGGAATATCGACCCCGTGCCGGCCCTCTGCCTCGGCCCTTGCGACGTATCGGTGGGCGAGATGGTGAGCGCCTATACCGCTTTCGCCAACAAAGGCATACGCGTGGCGCCACTCTTCGTCACCCGCATCGAGGATAGCGAGGGGAACGTCATCGCCAACTTCACCCCGAGGATGGAAGAGGTCATCAGCGCCAACAGCGTGTACAAGATGCTGGTGATGCTGCGCGACGTCATCAACGGAGGCACCGGCAGCCGCGTGAGAAGCCGCTACGGCATCACCGCCGACATGGGGGGAAAGACAGGAACCACCAACGACAATTCCGACGCTTGGTTCATCGGCTTCACGCCCACGCTCGTATCGGGCTGCTGGGTGGGAGGCGACGAGCGCGACATACACTTCGGCGCCATGACCTACGGACAGGGCGCCGCCGCCGCGCTCCCCGTATGGGGACTCTATATGAAGAAGGTGTACGCCGACCCCGACCTGGGATATACGCAGGACGACAGGTTCGACATACCCAACGGATTCGACCCCTGCGGAAACTCCAGCGAAGAGGGAGAGGAGAAAACCGACAGCACGCAGGAGAACAACGGGCTGGACAACCTCTTCAACTGACAAACGAACGGACCCGGCAACACGCGAGAGTAAAGGAGGACGTACACGGTGGTGCATCAATGCGTGATATGTATAGGCAGCAACTGCGACAGGGAAGCCAACCTCGGCTTCGCCCGGCAACGGCTTGCCGAACGCTTTCCCAATATATGCTTCGCCTCCGAGCTGGAGACGCTGCCGCTGGAACTTCATTCCGCCGACCTCTTTTCCAACCAAGTGGCGCTGTTCCACTCCGAAGCGGGAGAACGACAGGTGATCGACACGCTGAAAGCGATTGAGCGAGCGGCGGGACGATGCCAGGCCGACACCGCGACGGACAAGATCCGCCTGGACATCGACCTGCTCCGATACGACGACAGGGTGCTGAAACCCGACGACTGGCATCGGCCTTACGTGGAAGAGGGAGTGAAAGAACTTGCCCCTTGTCAACTAAATAATAACGATAACGAATGAAATTTGTAGGAATCATACCGGCGCGATACGCGTCGACCCGCTTTCCGGGAAAGCCCCTGGCGACACTGGGAGGAAAGAGCGTGATACAACGGGTGTACGAACAGGCGAGCCAAGCGCTCGAACAGGTCTACGTGGCCACCGACGACGAACGCATACAGGCCGCTGTCGAGGCTTTCGGCGGAAAGGTCGTCATGACTTCGTCCAACCACCGGAGTGGCACCGACCGTTGCCAGGAGGCGATAGGGAAAATCGGCGGAGGCTTCGACGTGGTGATCAACATACAAGGCGACGAACCCTTCGTGCAGGCTTCCCAGCTGGAAAGCCTCATGGCGTGTTTCGACAACGAACGCATGACCGAGATCGCCACCTTGGTGAAACCATTCCCGGCCAATGCCACGTGGGACGAACTCGAAAATCCCAATACCCCGAAGGTGATTGTCAGCCAGGAGGGGCTGGCGCTCTGCTTCAGCCGTTCCGTCATCCCTTACCGCCGAGGCGTGGACAAGCAGGCCTGGGCACAGGGACATACCTATTATAAGCACATCGGCCTCTACGCCTATCGCGTGGAGATCCTGGAAGAGATCACCGCCTTGCCCCAGTCGTCGCTGGAACTGGCCGAATCGCTGGAGCAGCTCCGTTGGTTGGAGAACGGTTTCCTCATCGCGGTGGGCGTTACCGACGTCGACACCATCGGCATAGATACGCCGGAGGACTTGAAGCGGGCCGAAGAATTTCTAAAGAAGGGGAAGGGATAATATGGATCGCAGCACACAACCCCCTATACAGCCCCTGAAGAGCTTATCCATCACCATACCCGAACGTACCGTACTGCCTAACGGTATCCCCTTGAGCATCGTCCGAGCCGGCGAGCAAGAAGTGGTGCGCGTAGACCTTCTCTTCAAGGGAGGCCGATGGCAACAGGACCAAGCCCTGCAAGCCATGCTCACCAACCGGATGCTGCGCGAAGGCACCGAACGATATTCCGCCGCCGCCATAGCCGAGAGATTCGACTACTACGGCTCGTGGGTGGAACTCTCGACATCGATGAGGCATGCCTTCATCACCGTGTACTCGCTCAACAAATACCTCGCGCCCACGCTGGACATCGTCGCCTCCATGGTGAGGGAGCCGATCTTCTCGCCCAAAGAGCTGCAAACGGTGGTCGACGTCAACATGCAACAGTATAAGATCAGCCTCTCGAAGGTGGGCTTCCTCTCGCAACGCGACCTGATGAGGACGCTCTACGGGAAGCAACACCCATGCGGACGCATGGCCGTCGAGGAGGATTATCTGGCCGCCACGCCCGACATGCTGCGACATTTTCACCTTCGCCACTATCACTCGGAGGGCTGCTCCATCTTCCTCTCGGGACAGGTGACGGAGGAGGTGACACGCCAAGTGGCCGACCGCTTCGGCGAACCCTTCGGGGCGAACGTGCCGCCGGAAGCCGAGAAGCGGTTCACCATCGCCACCGCTCCCGGGAAACGGGTTTTCACCGAACGGGCCGACGCTCTGCAAAGCGCCGTGAAGATGGGAACCATCACTATAGGGAACAGCCATCCCGACTACCTCAAGCTGAAGGTGGTGATGACACTGCTGGGCGGATACTTCGGCAGCAGGCTGATGTCCAACATACGCGAGGAGAAAGGATATACATACGGCATTTCGGCTGGAATAGCCACATATCCCGACAGCGGGATCATGATCATAGGCACCGAAACCGCCAACGAATACGTCGAACCACTGATCGGGGAGGTGTATCGGGAAATCGACCGCCTGCACGACGAACAGGTAGGCGAAGAGGAGCTGACGCTGGTGCGCAACTACATGATGGGAGAGATGTGCCGCGGATACGAATCGCCCTTCTCGCTGGCCGACGCCTGGATCTCGGTCGACACGATGGGATTGCCCGCCGACTACTTCGACCGCTCCGTGGAGGCCGTGAAAAGCATCACGCCAACCGAGATACAGGACTTGGCGAGACGCTATTTGCGCAAAGAAACTTTAAAAGAGGTCATAGCGGGTAAAAAGATGAGCCAAATCGTTGCAGCCAATGGACTATTAGAGATATAAATCGTATCTTTGTCAGCATGATAACTTCAACCAATGCATCAACCAAGATGAGAAATACCTTATATATAGCGCTATTGGCTGCGTTCGTCTCCCAAGGATCCGCGGCCCAGAACGCTCCATCCACCCAAGCGGAAAACGCCCCGACGCAGAAAGAAGGGCTTGTCGGAAAGATGAAGAAAATATTCGGCAGTGAGATCAAGATAGGAAACTATACCTTCAAGGATGGCAGCGTCTACACCGGAGAGATGAAGGGACGTAAGCCGAACGGGACAGGAAAAACCGTGTTCAAGAATGGCAACGTCTACGAAGGGGAATACGTGAAGGGGAAACGCCAGGGATATGGCATATATACCTTTCCCGACGGGGAGAAGTACGAAGGACAATGGTTCCAGGACCAACAGCATGGAAAAGGGATCTATTACTTCGTGAACAACAACCGATACGACGGGTTGTGGTACCAGGACTACCAGGAAGGGACAGGCACCATGTACTACCATAACGGTGACCAATACGTGGGCGCGTGGGTGGCCGACAAACGCCAGGGCGAAGGTACGTACACCTGGGCCAACGGCGCGAAGTACATCGGGCGATGGGTTGGCGACAAGAAGAACGGTCACGGCATCATGAGGTGGGACGACGGCTCCCGCTACGATGGCAACTGGAAAGACGACGTACGCTCGGGCAAAGGGGTGTTTGAATACATCAACGGTGACCGTTACGAAGGCGACTGGGCCGACGACATACAGCACGGGCAAGGCACATACCTCTTCAACTCGGGCGACCGCTACGAAGGCGCTTACGTACTGGGAGAGCGCACGGGCCTGGGAACCTACTTCTTCGCCAACGGCGACAAATACGTGGGCAGCTTCAAGGACGGCACGCAGTCGGGCGAGGGTACCTTCACCTGGAAGAACGGGGCCGAGTACAAGGGAGAATGGAAAAACAACAAGCGCGACGGACAAGGCATCTATACCTGGAGCAACGGAGACGTGTACGACGGGCAATGGAAGAACGACCGCCCCAACGGCAAGGGCCAACTAAAATCGGCCGAAACCGGCACGCTGTACACGGGCGAGTTCACCGATGGCCTTGAGAATGGAAACGGGACGCAGGTCGACAAGGATGGCAATCGCTTCGAAGGATTCTTCAAGAGCGGCCAACGCGACGGCCCGTTCGTGGAGAAAGACAAGACCGGAAAAGTGATCCGCAAAGGCGTGTACAAGAACGGAAGGCTACAACAATAACATTCCTCCGCCCATCGGCACCGCACACAACACGAAATCGCGGGATTCCCCCGCCTTCTTGCGTCGAAGACGAAGATCTGGCTTACTTTAATACGATATAGATATGACCGAAATATTACTAATCATCAACGGAGTTATCCTATTGGTCGTCTTCAATAGGCTTGGTCGGTTGAGGGACATGCTCCATAGCCTGCTCGACAGGCTACAGCTTCTTGAGAAAGCCATTCGACACGGGGAGTCTCCTGAAAAGACGGGGACGCCCGAGGAGGATCTTCAGGTTGTCGAGCCGCGAATGGCGGCAGCCGAGGACGTGACCGAAGCCGCGATCGTAGCCGAGGATGAAATCGTGGCCGAGGATGAAATCGAGAGCGAACCTGAATTCGAAAGCGAGGTTGAGGCGTTCGAGGGTCCTGCCTACGCGACGGAGCCGAGTGAGGAATTTCCCCAAAACAACGATCAGGACAAAGCATCCCAACGCCAACGAGCATCTGTCGATTGGGAGAAGTTCATTGGTGAGAACCTCTTTGGAAAGATCGGCATCCTGGTCTTCGTTGTCGGCGTGGGCTTCTTCGTGAAATACGCCATCGACCGGGATTGGATCAACGAGACCCTGCGCACGGCGCTCGGATTCTTGGTAGGCTGCGGGTTGCTGTTCGTGGCGCAGCGGTTGGAGAAGACGTATCGTACGTTCAGCTCCCTGCTCGCCGGCGGCGCTTTCGCCGTGTTCTATCTCACGGTGGGTATCGCTTATCATTATTACCACATATTCTCGTCGCTTAGCTCCTTTGTGATCTTGGTGGGACTGACGCTCTTCATGTCGGCGTTGGCTCTGCTTTACGACAGGCGCGAGCTGGCCATCACCGCCTTGCTGGGTGGTTTCATCGCGCCGTTCATCGCGTCGAGTGGCGATGGTAACTACCTGACGTTGTTCAGCTATCTGGCCATCCTGAACGTGGGTATGTTCATCCTCTCGTCGCGCAAGCGTTGGAGCGAGCTGCCCATCATCTCGTTCATCGCCACGTGGCTCATCGTGATTCTCTTTATCATGATGGGTACCATAGCGGCCGTTCCGGTGCTGACATTCGCCACGTTCTTTTACCTCATCTTCCTGCTGCCCATCTTGTTCATCCTCAATAAGGCCGGAAGGAGCGAGATGCGCTGGGCGTTGCTGTTGATCGTCGTCATCAATAACTTTGTCTACCTTGGCGTAGGGCTGCATTGCCTGCACCTGATGAACTTGAATATCGTGGTCGACGGATTGCTAAGCCTCTTCATCGCCATTGTCAACATGGCCTTGCTGATAAGGCTTCGCCGCGACGCTAAGGACCGCCGCTTCCTGATCTACACCATGTTGGGACTGGTGTTGACGTTTGTCTCCATCACCGTGCCCATACAGCTCAATGGTTCCTATATCACGCTGTTCTGGGCCGCCGAGACGGTGTTGCTGCTGTGGCTCTATGCCAAGTCGCACGTCCGGGTTTACGAATTGGCCACCGTGGTGCTGGCCGTGCTTACCGTCATTTCGTTTTTGATGGATGTTCATTACTTCGGCCTGTCCGCTCTGCCGGCACGCATCTTCTTCAATGAGCAGTTCGCCACCTCGGCATTCACGGGCTTGGCGGCCTCCGCTTTCGCTTGGCTGATGAGTCGCGATAAAGGCCTCTTCCAGGCCGCGCCCTTGCTACGATACAACCTATGGATCCACTCCATGATCGTGGCGTCTATCTTCATCCTCTATTACGCTTTCGTCTGGGAATTTCTCAATCATCTGGAAGATCCTTCGGGAGCCATCCTGCTCTTCACCACCGCTGTGCTCGCCCTGCTTTCTTCTGGTTTGGAACGTTTGTATCCCATCGCCCGCCATACTTGGCTTTACTTGCTTGGCATGGGTGTCGCGCTGACGTTTTATTTCGGCATGTTCGTTTTCGGGTGGCTGGTATCGTCCGCAACCGATTATTTCTACCTGACGCGTTGGCTGGCGGCGTTGTGTATCGTCGTGCAGTTCATCGTCGTCGCACGTAATTATTTGTCTACCAAAGGTGTGGAGTCCTCCTTCGTTGTCTATCTCGCGGCATTGGGCACGGTGCTTTGGTTGGCAATCGCCATCCTTTTCTCCAACCACGCCGGGTTGTATAATTATGGCGCTACCTTCTCCATCGCCCTCACCATCGCCGGCTTCGCGCAGATGACGTTGGGAATGCGTTTCCACCTGAAGTCGCTCCGCACGTGCAGCCTCGTGGTGTTCGGCCTCGTGCTGGCGAAGCTGTTGATGTTCGACCTATGGGCGATGCCTACTGTTGGCAAGATACTGACGTTCGTCTTGCTGGGAGCCATCCTGTTGGTGCTCTCGTTCCTCTACCAACGACTGAAAGACGTGCTTTTTAAAGCAGACGATAGACCCACTACTCATGAAGACGATACACCCACTCGCGAAGAGGATTAGACATCTCGGTGCGCCACTCCTCTCCTTAATCTGTGCGGCCGCCGCCGCGCAACCTGGCTACCGGGCCTCTTTGCCCGTCGTACCAGCCGATGGTTACTATGCCATCGATCTTCCCAAAGAGGTGCGGGGAGGGACTTTGCCTGACATGCGCGACGTGCGTGTCCGCGACGGGCAGGGCATAGAGATAGCCTATCAGCCGCGGCGGGATGTGGTGTCGAGAAGCGGTCGCGAATGGATGCCTATCCCGATGGAGGTGATATCGCTTCCCCGTCGCACGGAACTTATCATCACGCCCGATTCCCTGCCCATCTCCTCTTTCGTCCTGCGTGCCAAGAACGCCGACCTGCACCAGAAGGAGGCGGTGCTCATGGGAAGCGACGACAAGCGACATTGGTATGGTGTGCGAGGACGCTTTTCCCTCGACGCGCTTGGACGTAGCGAGGATACCGAGACGCTGTTCGACCTATCGTTCCCGCTCTCCGATTACCATTATTACAAACTCTCGGTCAACGACTCGCTCTCTTCGCCTTACCACTTTATCGACGCCGGACACATGAAGGCGGAATCCTATTACCGGCAATACCTGCTCGAGGTACCCCCCACACGAAGCATCCGGCAAGAGAACGCGGAAAGCAAGGAGAGCGAGATTCGCCTCATCTTCCCGCAGCACTACCCACTCTGCAGGCTCGACTTCTACGTATCGGCGCCACGCTATTACCAAAGACGCCTCACGGTGGAGGCCGATGGCTATACCAACAGCGTGTGGCTTTCCAACGAGGGCGGCCATCCGCAATCCGTGCCTCTCGCTCTTCGCGCCGACACGATTGACCTGAGTATCTACAATGGAGACGACCGCCCACTGGGCATCGATTCCATCAAAGCCTACATCCACAAGATGTATCTGGTCGCGGAACTCAAGAAAGACGAACGGTACACCATCACCTATGGCGACCCGCAGGCCGAGGCGCCGAGGTACGATCTCACCTTTGTCAGCCAGCTGCCCGACAGCCTTCCCCACATCGCGGCGGGACACATCGAGCAATTGCCGAAAGCGGTTGTCACCGTCACGCCCGGATGGCTCGTCTTCCTGAAAAAATACGGGATATGGATCGTAATCGTCCTTGTCATCGCGCAACTGCTCAACATGGTACGCCGGATGCTAAAAGCATGATGATGCAAAAAGAATGTTATCACTATGCGGAAAAAAGGGACGAGAGTGTTTCGCAGTTCACAAATAATGCGTACTTTTGCCCCGATTTGTAATGTAGAGTTTGCAAAATGGCGAATAATGAAATCACGCATTCGGGTATTGTGGAAAACATAGAAGGTTCTCACCTTTCGGTACGAATCATCCAAACCTCCGCTTGCTCCGCATGCAGTGTCAAGGGATATTGCTCCTCGGCGGACAGCAAGGAGAAAATCATCGATATAACGGACGCTCACCCCTCGGCCTACCAGGTGGGGGAGAGCGTGACCATCGTCGGCCGTACATCCATGGGATTGCGAGCGGTGGCGTTGGCGTTCGTCTTTCCCTTTGTGCTGCTCATCACCTGCCTCTTCCTTTTCACGGCCTGGACCGGGAGCGAGCCGCTCGCGGCCTTGGTGGCCTTGGCTATCCTTATACCTTATTATATGGTGCTATGGTTATGCCGCGCCCGACTGAAACAAACATTTTCATTTACTATAAAACCAATAACTGAGACATTATGAATTTGATGCTTATCGCGGTTATCTCATTAGGAGCCATCGCGTTGGTGTTGGCCGTCATCCTGTACGCGGCCTCGAAGAAGTTCGCCGTGTACGAGGATCCGCGACTCGCCCGGGTGGGTGAGGTGTTGCCCCAGGCCAACTGTGGCGGATGTGGATACCCGGGCTGTGCCGGCTTTGCCGATGCCTGCGTGAAAGCCTCTTCGCTCGAGGGACTGTCGTGTCCCGTGGGTGGCAAGGCGGTGATGGCGCAAGTTGCCGAGATATTGGGTATGGTGGCTGTCGAGACGGAGCCAATGGTGGCCGTGGTGCGTTGTTCCGGGAGTTGCGACAAGCGTCCCCGTACCAACTTGTACGACGGAGCCAGGAGTTGCGCCATCGCCGCCTCCCTCTACGGCGGTGAGACGGGTTGCGGCTACGGTTGCCTGGGTTGCGGCGACTGTGTGGAGGCGTGCGATTTCGATGCCATCCGGATGAACGCCGAGACCGGGCTTCCCGAGGTGGACGAAGCCGCCTGTACCGCCTGTGGCGCTTGCGTGAAAGCTTGTCCGAAGTCGATCATCGAGATTCGTCCGCAAGGCAAGAAGTCGCGCCGGGTGTACGTGTCGTGCGTCAACAAAGACAAGGGCGCGCTAACCCGCAAGGCCTGCGAGGTAGGATGCATCGGATGCAGCAAGTGCGTCAAGGTATGTCCCTTCGAGGCCATCACGCTGGGGAGCAACCTGGCCTACATCGATCCCTACAAGTGCAAGGCTTGCCGCAAGTGCGTGGAGGAGTGCCCGCAGCATACCATCATCGAGCTGAACTTCCCGCCTCGCAAGCCGAAGGTGGAAGCGGTTCGGGTAGAGGAAACCGTAAGTTGACAAGGAGGCAACTCCATACCATATAACAGATCGTAAAATACAGAATTGTATGCTAAAGACATTTTCTATAGGTGGTGTCCATCCACACGAGAATAAGCGGTCGGCGCACCAGGCCATCGTCGGGGCGCGGGTACCCGCCAAGGCCGTCATCCTGCTGGGACAACACATCGGCGCTCCCGCCAAGCCCGTGGTGGCGAAAGGCGACGTGGTGAAGGTGGGCACCAAGATAGGCGAGGCCGCCGGCTTCGTCTCGGCAGCCATCCACTCGTCCGTGAGCGGGAAGGTAGCGAAGATCGACTCCGTGGTCGACGCCAGTGGCTATGCCAAGCCCGCCATCTTCATCGACGTGGAGGGCGACGTATGGGAAGAGGGTATCGACCGCGACCCCTCGCTCGTGAAGGAGTGCCTGCTCTCGTCCGAAGAGATTATCAAGAAGATCGCCGACGCCGGCATCGTGGGTTTGGGAGGCGCTTGCTTCCCCACGCAAGTGAAGCTCACCCCGCCTCCGTCGTTCAAGGCGCAATGCCTCATCATCAACGCCGTGGAGTGCGAGCCTTACCTCACGGCCGACCACCAGCTGATGCTGGAGCGTGCCGAAGAGATCATGGTCGGCGTATCCCTCCTGATGAAAGCGATCAAAGTGAACAAAGCCTTCATCGGCATAGAGAACAACAAGCCCGACGCCATCGCGCGGATGGGCAAGGTCTCCTCGGCCTACGCCGGCATCGAGGTGGTACCGCTCAAGGTGAAGTATCCGCAAGGGGGCGAAAAGCAACTCATCGACGCTGTCATAAGCCGCCAGGTACCCAGCGGGGCGCTCCCCATCGCCACGGGAGCGGTGGTGCAGAACGTAGGTACGGCCTTCGCCGTCTACGAGGCGGTGCAGAAGAACAAGCCGCTCTTCGAGCGTGTGGTGACCGTCACCGGTAAGTCGGTGGCCAACCCCTCCAATCTGTTGGTACGCATCGGTACGCCCATCAGCCAGCTGATCGACGCTTGCGGCGGACTGCCCGAGGACACGGGCAAGGTGATCAGTGGCGGACCCATGATGGGACGCGCGCTAGCCAATCTCGATGCCCCCAGCGCCAAAGGTACCTCGGGCGTGCTCATCATGGACCTCCGGGAAGCCAAGCGTGGCCAGACGCGGAACTGCATCCGTTGCGCCAAGTGCGTGAGCGTGTGCCCCATGGGGTTGGAACCCTATCTGCTGGGCGCGTTGGGCGAGAACGCCGACTTCGAGCGCATGGAGACGGAGAGAATCATGGATTGTATCGAGTGTGGCTCTTGCCAGTTCACCTGTCCGGCCTATCGCCCGTTGCTCGACTACTGCCGTCTGGGCAAAGCCCGGGTGGGAGCGATGATACGCGCACGTCAAGCTAAAAAATAGAATGTATGGAAAATAAGTTAATCGTATCCTTATCGCCTCATGTTCATGCCGCCGACAACGTAGAGAAGAACATGTACGGGGTGCTCGTCGCCCTCGTTCCCGCCTTCGCGGTGTCGCTCTATCTCTTTGGGCTGGGCGCGTTGGCGGTCACGGCCGTGTCGGTGGCTGCCTGTCTCTTTTTCGAGTGGAGCATCAACAAATACCTGCTGAAGAATCCCGTCAGCACCGTGACCGACGGCTCGGCCATCATCACCGGCGTGCTGCTGGCCTTCAACCTTCCCTCGAACCTTCCGCCCTGGATCATCATCCTCGGCGCGCTGTTCGCCATCGGGGTGGCCAAGATGTCGTTCGGCGGACTGGGCTGCAACCCTTTCAACCCCGCTCTGGCCGGACGTGTGTTCCTGCTTCTCTCCTTTCCCGTGCAGATGACCTCATGGCCGGCGACCGGACAGCTGACGAGCTACATGGACGCCGCCACCGCCGCCACGCCCTTGTCGGTGATGAAGCACGCCATTCATGGCGGAGGTGCCGAGGCGCTCGCCCAACTGCCCGATTCTTTCGCCCTCTTCGTCGGACAGAACGGGGGATGCATCGGTGAGGTCAGTGCCCTGGCGTTGCTGCTCGGGCTGGGCTACATGCTGTGGAAACGTATCATCACTTGGCACATACCCCTGTCCATACTGCTCACGGTGTTCGTCTTCTCGGGCATCATGCACGAAGTCGATCCCACCAAGTACGCCTCTCCGCTGTCGCATCTCCTCACCGGAGGCCTGCTGCTGGGCGCCATCTTCATGGCCACCGACTATGTCACCTCGCCCATGACCCGCCAGGGCATGCTCATCTACGGCGTGTGCATCGGTTTGCTCACGGTCATTATCCGCCTTTTCGGCGCATATCCCGAGGGCATGTCGTTCGCCATTCTCATCATGAACGCGTTCACGCCGCTGATCAACAATTATTGTAAACCAAAACGCTTTGGGGAGGTGGCGAAGAAGAAATGAAGAAGCTGCGATCATCACTAAAGAACATGTTGCTGGTGCTGACGGGTGTTACCGTTGTCTCCGTCGCCCTGCTGGCTTACGTCAACAAGCTCACCGAAGCCCCCATCGCCGCGTCCAAGGCCAAGGCGCTGAACGACGCGCTGAAGAAAGTCCTTCCGCCGTTCACCAACAATCCCGAGAAGGAGTGCGACACCATCTTCGGCGAGAAAGGCGGCAAACCGACGGTGGATTTCATCATTTATCCCGCCAAGGACGGAGAACGGACGGTAGGTACGGCCGTTCAGTCCAGTGCCTTGGGCTTCGGCGGCGACCTGAAGGTGCTGGTAGGCTTCGATGCCGACGGCAACATCTACAACTATTCCCTGCTCGAACATGTCGAGACACCGGGATTGGGTTCCAAAGCCGACAGGTGGTTCGGAGCCTTCGACCCTTCGAAAGACGAGAAGGCGGTGAGGCACGAAGAGAGCGCGAAATCCATCATCGGGCTGAATCCCGGCACGAAGCCGCTCGCCGTGACCAAGGACCAAGATGGCATCATAGATGCCATCACCGCGTCGACCATCACCTCGCGCGCCTTCCTCAACGCCGTGAACAAGGCCTACAAGGCCTACAAGAACGAGGGTGGGGCAGTGGATTCCACCAGCGGCGCCACGCCGCAAGCCGCCAACACCGACAGCACGAGTGGCGCCACGCCGCAAGCCACCGATACCGTGAGCGGCGCCACGCAACAAGTCGAACCCGCCGATACCACCGGCGTTAATGAATAAAGGAGGATATACTGTTATGAACAACTTCAAAGTAATGATGAACGGGATCGTCAAGGAGAATCCCATCTTCGTGCTCCTGCTGGGCATGTGCCCCACGCTGGGCACCACCTCGTCGGCCATCAACGGCATGGGTATGGGCCTGGCCACCATGTTCGTGCTCATCTGCTCCAACGTGGTTATCTCCTCGGTCAAGAACCTTATCCCCGACATGGTGCGCATCCCGTCGTTCATCGTCATCATCGCCTCGTTCGTGACGTTGCTGCAGATGATCATGCAGGCCTACGTCCCCGACCTCTACAAGACGCTCGGCCTCTTCATCCCCCTCATCGTGGTGAACTGCATCGTGCTGGGGCGGGCCGAAGCCTTCGCGGCGAAGAACACTCCCGTAGCCTCCTTCTTCGACGGCCTCGGTATGGGGCTGGGCTTCACCGTCGCGCTCACCCTGCTGGGTGCCGTGCGCGAGCTGCTGGGCACCGGCAAGGTGTTCGACCTCACCATCCTGCCCGAGCAGTACGGCATGTTACTCTTCGTGCTGGCACCCGGGGCCTTCATCGCCCTCGGCTACCTCATCGCCCTCATCAACAAGCTGAAAGAGAGCAAGACCACCAACTGACCAGCCATCATCTTTTAATTCTTAATTCTTAATTCCCCTTCTATGGAGTATCTACTTATATTCATCTCCGCCATATTCGTCAACAACATCGTGTTGTCGCAGTTCCTGGGCATCTGTCCCTTCCTGGGCGTCTCCAAGAAGATCGACACCGCCCTTGGCATGAGTGCCGCCGTGACCTTCGTGCTCACTATCGCCACCATCGTGACGTTCCTGTTGCAGAAGTACGTGCTCGACGCGTTTGGCCTGGCCTACCTGCAGACCATCACCTTTATCCTCGTCATCGCCGCCTTGGTGCAGATGGTGGAGATCATCCTGAAGAAAGTGTCGCCCGCCCTCTACCAGGCGCTGGGCGTATTCCTTCCCCTCATCACCACCAACTGCTGCATTCTCGGCGTGGCCATCCTCGTTATCCAGAAAGATTACGACCTGCTCACCGGCGTGGTCTACGCGTTCTCCACCGCCCTGGGCTTTGGGCTGGCGCTGATTCTCTTCGCCGGCTTGCGCGAACAGATGAGCTTGGTAAAAGTACCGAAAGGTATGCAAGGGACTCCCATCGCCCTCCTTACCGCCGGGCTGCTCGCCATGGCGTTCATGGGCTTTTCGGGTGTGGTCTGAACAGACCCTACACCCCCGTTTATCCCATCCCGACGAGGCAAAAAACGCACTGAATGCACAAATTAGAAAAATAAAAGAAAGGAATCGATTGCCAATTCAGTTTTATTCCATACATTTGTGCGTCGAAAAACGATAGAGTGAAAACAAGATTCTATTTGTAGTGTAAATGAGTGAACGAATTTTAGTGACGGGAGGAACCGGATACATTGGCTCCCACACCGTCGTCGAATTACAAAATAGCGGATACGAGGTGATTGTGATCGACAATCTCTCCAATTCGAACGCCGACGTGATCGACAACATCGAGAAAGTGTCGGGCATACGCCCCGCTTTCGAGAAGCTTGATTGCTGCGACTTCCAGGCGCTCGACGCCGTATTCGCCAAATACGAAGGTATCAAGGGCATCATCCACTTCGCCGCCAGCAAGGCCGTAGGCGAATCGGTGGAAAAACCGTTGCTCTACTACCGCAACAACCTCCTCTCCCTTATCAACGTACTGGAACTGATGCCCAAGCATGGCGTGGAAGGAATCATATTCTCCTCCTCGTGCACGGTCTACGGCCAGCCCGACCAGCTTCCCGTGACGGAACAGGCTCCCATCAAGAAAGCCGAATCGCCGTACGGCAACACGAAGCAGATCAACGAAGAGATTATCCGTGACACGGTAGCCTCCGGATCGCCGATCAACGCCATCCTGCTGCGCTACTTCAATCCCATAGGCGCGCATCCCTCCGCATTGTTGGGCGAACTGCCCAACGGCGTGCCGCAGAACCTCGTCCCCTTTCTCACGCAGACTGCCATAGGCATACGCGAGAAGCTAAGCGTGTTCGGCGACGACTACAGCACGCCCGACGGCTCCTGCATCCGCGACTTCATCAACGTGGTCGACTTGGCCAAGGCTCACGTGGTGGCCATCCACCGCATCCTGGACAAGAAGCAGAAGGAGAAAGTGGAGGTGTTCAACATCGGTACCGGTCGGGGTGTATCCGTGCTGGAACTGATTCACGGGTTCGAGAAAGCCACTGGCGTAAAGCTGAACTACCAGATCGTAGGGCGGCGTGCGGGCGACATCGAGCAAGTGTGGGCCAACCCCGACTTCGCCAACAACGAGCTCGGTTGGAAAGCCCAGGAGACATTGGAAGATACGCTACGTTCCGCATGGAACTGGCAATTGAAGCTTCGAGAGCGAGGCATTCAATGAGAAAGATATAGAATATATATTAGGCAATTATTAAAATTGGCATAATAAAGGCATAAGTGAACCGTGAAAGCGGTCTCACTAAAAGACTCAATTCTCCTGAACCGTCTCTGCGTATGCGAATATGTATGGACGATACTTATGCCTTCGGGTATAGACTGGAGGATTGCATAGTAGTTTTGTCGTGTTTTATTTTGTGTTTGTGTTGTGACGGTGCTACGACGTGAGTCGAGGCACCGTTTTTTCTTTTAATCCCAGCCTCGCGAATGACGGAAAAGTTGTACATTCGCAGCCTAAACATCAATCAACGCCGCACGAATGGCCGAAAACTTATCGATCAACCCGGGAGGCAAGGCCGAAAAATACCGGGAATTGCTTCCACAGCTCCGCGCTCTCCTCGACGGAGAGACCGACCTTGTGGCTAACCTTGCCAATCTCGCCGCCGCCCTCGAGCAGACCTTTGGCTTCTTCTGGGTCGGCTTCTATTGGGTGAAGGCCAAGGGCGAAGCGTTCGCCGCCGCGAGAAACGGGAGCGCCGATCCCCCTGCCGACACCGAAGAGCTGGTGCTCGCACCCTTCCAAGGTCCCATAGCCTGCACCCGCATCCGCTTCGGCAGAGGCGTGTGTGGCACGGCGTGGAAGGAGGCTCGCACCCTCATCGTACCCGATGTGGAACGCTTTCCCGGTCACATCGCCTGCAATTCCGCTTCCAAGTCCGAGATCGTCGTCCCCATCTTTCACCAAAACCGCGTCATTGGCGTGCTGGACATTGACAGCGACCGGCTGGACGACTTCGACGAGGTGGACAAGCGCTATCTGGAGGAAGCCTGCGCATACCTATCTCTTGCCATCCCCGATCTCGCTGTTTACCAATAAATAGGGATTTCGAGGTTCGCCAAAAGTATGGAACTTCGCGCCGTACAATTAAAACCAAAATTAA
>JAISIZ010000105.1 GCA_031261785.1 Mediterranea sp. (in: CFB group bacteria) | reverse complement strand
CCCAACGTCTACGGGCAGTGCAAGAGCTGGCTCGACATGGGCCTGCAGCCGCGCGCCGTCAGCCGCGACCTCGACTGGGGCATCCCCGTGCCCGTGGAAGGTGCCGAAGGCAAAGTGCTCTACGTGTGGTTCGACGCCCCCATCGGCTACATCAGCAACACCATAGACGCCTGTCGTGAACAACCCAAGCGCTTCGGAGCGTGGGAGCAGTGGTGGAAAGACTCTGATACACGCCTTGTCCACTTCATCGGCAAGGACAACATTGTCTTCCACTGCATCGTCTTCCCTGCCATGCTCAAGGCCGAAGGCAGCTACATCCTGCCCGACAACGTTCCGGCCAACGAGTTCCTCAACCTCGAAGGCGACAAAATATCGACCTCGCGCAACTGGGCCGTATGGCTGCACGAATACCTGTCGGACTTCCCCGGCAAGCAGGACGTGCTGCGCTACGTGCTCACCGCCAACGCCCCGGAGACGAAGGACAACGACTTCACCTGGAAAGACTTCCAGGCACGCAACAACAACGAGTTGGTGGCCGTGTACGGCAACTTCGTGAACCGCGCCATGGTGCTCACGCAGAAGTATTTCGACGGACGCGTACCCGCCCAGGGCGAGCTGACGGACTACGACCGGGAGACGCTGACCGAGTTCGCCGGCGTGAAAGCCGAGGTGGAGAAACTGCTCGACACCTTCAAGTTCCGCGACGCGCAGAAGGAAGCCATGAACCTGGCGCGCATAGGCAACAAGTACCTGGCCGACACCGAGCCGTGGAAGCTGGCCAAGACGGACATGGCCCGCGTGGGCACCATCCTCAACATCGCCCTGCAATTAGTGGCCAACCTCTCCATCGCCTTCGAACCCTTCCTGCCCTTCAGCTCCAGGCGGCTACGCGGGATGCTGGCCCTCGAGGCCTTCGACTGGAGCGAGCTGGGACGCGGCGACCTCCTCGCCACCGGACACCAGATGAACCAGCCCGAACTACTGTTCGAAAAGCTCGACGACGACGTGATCGACGCCCAGGTGCGGAAGCTGCACGACACGAAGGTCGCCAACGAGGAAGCCAACTACCAGGCCAACCCCATTCGCCCCGACATCGCCTTCGACGACTTTGCCAAGCTCGACATACGCGTGGGCACGGTGCTGGAATGCCAGAAGGTGCCCAAGGCCGACAAGCTCCTCCAGTTCCGCATCGACGACGGACTGCAAAAACGCACTATCGTGTCGGGCATCGCCCAGCACTACCAGCCCGAGGAGCTGGTGGGCAAGCAAGTCTGCTTCGTGGCCAACCTCGCCCCCCGCAAGCTGAAAGGCATCGTGAGCGAAGGCATGATCCTGAGCGCCGAGAACAACGACAGCTCCCTGGCCGTCATCACGCCCGGACGCGAGGTGAAACCCGGAAGCGAAGTGAAATAGAAAGCCATATTCCCCGCCCACTTTATTGTAACCTTTATGATAAAAATCAGGACTTTCATTCCCAACCGCCTGCTCAGCGCGCCGAAGGAGGTAGAAACAAGGGTGCGGATCGGACAATGGGAGCGGGCCGGAAAGCCCCTCCCTCCCCCACATGCCGTGAAGCGGATGGCTATCCGCGAGGCACAGGACAAGAAGGTGCGCCTCTTTCATGGCGACTCGGCCGTGACGCTACGCGAGGTTCTCCGCCAGGTTGGCGGTCCGGCCGTCTTCTGGCTCGATGGGCACTATTCGGGCGGACGCACTGCCAAAGGATCCACGGAGTGCCCCCTGTTCGGAGAGTTGGAAGCGATACTCCCCGCCGCATGGCCACACATCTTGCTCATCGACGACGCCCATTGCTTCGTGGGAGAGAACGACTATCCCACCATCCGCAAGTTGCGGCAATACCTGGAAAACAAGGGAATCGAGCATACGTTCTTCGTGAAGGACAACATCATACATATCGAGCTGCGTTAACACAGAGGGAATGGCAGAACCTACACTCAAGCAGAAGACCGCCAAAGGAATATTTTGGGGAGGCATCAGCAACGGCGTGCAGCAGTTGCTGGGCGCCTTCTTCGGCCTTTTCCTGGCACGCCTGCTGACACCCGACGACTACGGTGTCATCGGGATGCTCGTCATCTTCACCCAGATAGCGGGAACGCTGCAAGAAAGTGGTTTCACGGCGGCACTGGCCAACAAGCGGAATGTCACCCATGCCGATTACAATGCTGTCTTCTGGTTCAGCACAGGGCTAAGCGCCTGCCTCTATCTGGCGCTTTTTGCCTGCGCCCCGCTCATCGCCCACTTTTACGGCAAGCCCGAGCTGACACCGTTGGCCCGCTACCTCTTCATCGGATTCTTTATAGCGAGCTTAGGCGTGGCGCAGAACGCCTATCTCTTCCGCAACCTGATGGTGAAGCAAAAAGCCATCGCGCTAATGACGGGATTGGTCGTATCCAACACCGTAGGTGTCATCATGGCCCTCTACGGCTCAGCCTATTGGGCCTTGGCTACCCAGACGATTCTCTACGTGGCGGTCATCAGTTGCTGCTACTGGCACTTCTCGCCGTGGCGCCCCACCCTCTCTCTCGACCTGAAGCCGCTGAAGGGGATGCTCTCGTTCAGCAGCAAGCTGCTCCTCACCAACATCTTTACGCAAATCAACAACAACATCCTCTCCGTCATCTTCGGCAAGCTCTACTCGAGCAAGGATGTAGGCTACTATACGCAGGCCAACAAGTGGAACTACATGGGCTACTCACTGATAGCGGGAATGATCAACAGCGTGGCGCAGCCCGTGCTCTCCAGCATATCCGACGACGGCGAGCGGCAACGGCGCGCCTTTCGCAAGATGCTCCGCTTCACCGCCTTCGCGGCGTTCCCCTCCATGCTGGGACTGTCGTTCATCGCTCCCGAGTTTATCACGATAGCCCTCACGGACAAATGGCAGACGAGCGCCGTCATCCTGCAGCTGCTCTGCGTAGCCGGCGCCTTCATCCCACTCAACAACCTCTTCTCCAACCTACTCATCAGCAAAGGGAAGTCCAACATCTACCTGGGATGTACCGTAACGCAAGGAGTTCTCCAGATTCTCTGCGCGCTGATTGGCTACCCCTACGGCTTCCTCCCGATGATTGCCGTCTATGCCGCCGTCAACATCTGCTGGCTCTTTGTCTGGCATTACTTCGTGTGGCGCGCCATCGGCCTCAGCCTCCCCGCCATGCTGAAGGATACCCTCCCCTTCGCCCTGGTGGCTGTCGGGGCGATAGCCGTGGCCTACGGCCTCACCCGCTCCATAGAGAATCTCTACCTCCTGCTCCTGGGCAAGGTGGCGATAACGGCCGTCGTGTACACCATTATAATGTGGGGCAGCCGGGCGGTGACGTTCAGGGAGAGCCTGAGTTACCTGCGCTCCGCGCTGTCCGGGACTAAGCCGACGCTTTAGCGCACGTTGGTCCACTGGCTAACGTGTGGGCTGATCGACGAAGCGGCGAGGCTTAACCTTAAAAAACATTAGATTCTCCTTATAATATAAGGTAGGGAGAATCTTTTTTTCTACTTTTGCCCCGATTTTCTTGATACAAGCTATTATTAAAGACAGAGTTATGCAGAAAAACTTAGTCATTGTCGAATCTCCGGCAAAAGCGAAAACCATCGAAAAGTTTCTGGGGAAAGACTACAAGGTGCTGTCCAGCTACGGACATATACGCGATCTGAAGAAGAAAGAGTTCAGCATTGACATCGCGAAGAATTTCACCCCCGACTACGAAATCCCGGCCGATAAGAAAACCCTGGTCAACACGCTGAAAGCGGAGGCCAAGGGAGCCAACACCGTATGGCTCGCCTCCGATGAGGACCGCGAGGGAGAGGCTATCGCCTGGCACCTCTACGAGGTGCTCCAGCTGAAGCCCGAGCATGCCCGGCGCATCGTCTTCCACGAAATCACCAAGAGCGCCATACTCAACGCCATAGAGCATCCGCGCGACATCGACATCAATCTGGTCAACGCGCAGCAGGCACGCCGCGTTCTCGACCGCATCGTGGGCTTCGAACTGTCGCCCGTACTGTGGCGCAAGGTGAAGCCGGCACTATCGGCCGGACGTGTACAGTCGGTGGCCGTACGCCTCATCGTGGAACGCGAGCGCGAAATCGCCGCCTTCAAGACCGAGGCTTCCTACCGCGTCACCGCGCTCTTCACCGTACCCGACGAAAAAGGGAAGCCCACCGAGGTGCGGGCCGACCTGAACCGCCGTATCAAGACCAAGGCGGAAGCGGAGGCTTTCCTACGCGCTTGCCTCGGAGCCGAGTTCTCCATCGAAGACATCACCACCCGCCCCATCAAAAAATCGCCAGCGCCACCCTTCACCACCTCCACCCTGCAACAGGAAGCGGCCCGCAAGTTGGGCTACACCGTAGCGCAGACCATGCGCGTGGCGCAGAAACTCTACGAATCGGGACTGATCACCTATATGCGTACCGACTCCGTCAACCTCTCCAACTACGCCATGCAAGGCAGCCAAGAGGCCATCAGACACCTCATGGGAGAGCGGTACGTGCATCCGCGCCACTTCCATACCAAGACCAAAGGGGCGCAAGAGGCGCACGAGGCCATACGCCCCACCTATATGGAGAACGCGTCCATCGACGCCGCGCCGCAAGAGAAGCGACTGTATGAGCTGATCTGGAAACGCACCATCGCCTCGCAAATGGCCGATGCCGAGCTGGAGAAGACTACCGCCACCATAGCCATAAGCGGCAGCGACGACCGATTCAGCGCCGTGGGCGAGATCATCAAGTTCGACGGCTTCCTGCGTGTGTACCGCGAGTCGCACGACGACGATAACGAAGCCGAGGACGAGGGCCATCTGCTGCCACCGCTCGCGAAAGGGCAGAAGCTGGAGCAAGGCCCCATCACCGCCACCGAGCGGTTCAGCCAACGCCCTCCACGCTACACCGAGGCCAGCCTCGTGCGCAAGCTCGAGGAGCTGGGCATAGGCCGCCCCTCCACCTACGCCCCCACCATCTCCACCATACAGCAACGCGAATACGTTGAGAAAGGCAACAGGGAGGGCGAGGAACGCAGCTTCAACGTGCTCACCCTCAAGGACGGAAAGCTCCGTGACGAGACATGCGTGGAGACCACCGGCGCCGAGAAGTCCAAGCTGTTCCCCACCGACACCGGTACGGTGGTGAACGACTTCCTCACCGAATATTTCCCCGACATACTCGACTACAACTTCACCGCCAGCGTGGAGAAGGAATTCGACGAAGTAGCCGATGGAGAGGCGCAGTGGACCACCATCATCAAGCGCTTCTACGATAAGTTTCACCCCTCGGTGGAGAACGCCCTCTCCGTCAAGCGCGAGCACAAGGTGGGCGAGCGCCTGCTGGGCAACGACCCCGCCACGGGTCGGGCCATCTCCGTCAAGATAGGCCGCTTTGGCCCAGTGGTACAGGTCGGCACCTCCGAGGACGAGGAGAAACCCCGATTCTCACCTCTGAAAAAAGGACAATCCATGGAGACCATCACCCTCGAGGAGGCCATCGAACTCTTTAAGCTTCCCCGCACCCTGGGCGAGTTCGAGGGGAAGACGGTTAGCGTGGGCGTGGGACGCTTCGGTCCCTACGTGCTGCACAACAAAGTGTACGTCTCCCTGCCCAAGACACTCGACCCCATGGCGATCACCCTCGATGAAGCCGAGGCCCTGATACTCGATAAACGCGCCAAGGAGGCCGCACGCCACATCAAGACGTTCGAGGAAGAACCCGAGATGGAAATCCTCAACGGCCGATTCGGACCCTACATCGCTTACAAAGGCAGCAACTTCAAGATTCCCAAGAGCATAGTCCCCGAAAGCCTCGACCTCGCCGCCTGCATGGAACTCATCAAGGGACAGGAGGGGAAGAAGAAGAAAACAAAGTGATTGGAGAATTAGAAATTAAAAAATGATAGTATGGGAATGAGGTAATCGGCTTGTCCGCCCTCCGCTTCCCATACTATCATTTTTTAATTCTTAATTCTCAATTCTCAATTTAATGATATTCCGCCAACTCCCTTTCCCCAGAGTCGGCGAAGTTGTACGTCTCGTCGTGCTGGCTGATGTCCAGTCCGATCTCCTCGCTCTTTGCCGAAACCCGCATGGGAATCATCTTGTTGGTGAGCCAGTACAAGGCATAGCTCATCACGAAGCTATATGCGCAGACAATGGCCACCGCGATGACGTGAACCATGAACACCCACACGTCGCCCGCCAGCAAGCCATGCACGAATACGCCCGTGAGGATGGTGCCGAATATGCCGCCCACGCCGTGCGTGGGGAAGACGTCGAGCACGTCGTCCACGTTCGTCTTGTTTTTCCAGTGCACGGCGATGTTGCACACCATCGTGGTGGTGAGGGCGATGAAGACGCTCTCGCCTACGGTGACGTAGCCCGCCGAGGGCGTAATGGCCACCAGTCCAACCACGGCGCCGATCGCGGCTCCCATGGCTGACGGCTTGCGCCCCCTCAGGCAGTCGAAGAAGATCCACACCAGCATCGCCGTGGCCGAAGCCGTGTTCGTGTTCAGGAACGCTTTCACCGCCACCCCGTCGGCTGCCAGCGATGACCCGGCATTGAAGCCAAACCATCCCAGCCACAGCATGGCCGCGCCCAGTATCACGTAGGGGATGTTGGCCGGCGTTTGCGACTGGAACTTCCGTCGTCCCAGGAACAGGGCACCTGCCAGGGCGGCTACGCCCGACGAGGCGTGTACCACGATGCCACCGGCGAAATCGACCACACCCATCTGCCTCAGGAAGCCGTCGGGATGCCACGTCCAGTGCGCCAACGGGCAATACACGAAGATGCAAAACAGCATCATGAACACCATGTAGCCCGAGAAACGTACCCGTTCGGCAAACGAACCGGTGATGAGCGAGGGGGTGATGATCGCGAATTTCATCTGGAACAGGGCGTAAAGCGCCAACGGAATGGTAGGGGCGAGGAAATCGTCGACCTTGGCACCCACGCCGTCGAACATAAAGAATGTGGCGGGATTGCCCACGAAGCCACCCACGTCCTCGCCAAAGGCGAGACTAAACCCGAACACCACCCAAATCACGCTGATGACGCCCATGGCGATAAAACTCTGCAGGATGGTGGAAATCACGTTCTTCTTCCCTACCATCCCTCCATAGAAGAAGGAAAGCCCAGGCGTCATCATCAACACGAAGATGGTGGCGGTGATCATCCAGGCCACATTCGCTGTATTCATCTTCTCGTCGGCTTCCCATATTCCCTCCGTCTCGGGCATAAACACTCCGATCAAACTAATGATGACCATCAGGCTCATCATTATCATCCATCTCTTTTTCATGCGATTCTCTCGTTTTTTAAAGTATTATATCACTCCCATTTTATCTTCCAAAAAGAAAGCATAACTCTCGTATTTGCTTCCTATTTGAAATCATGCCGCGAATATACAAAACATTATGGAATAAACACACCTACAGATTGAATCTTTTTGTTTGTTCCACATCCGCACGACATAAAAGCCCGGGGAAAGCGATGCTTTCCCCGGGCTTTTACTGATCGTAATTCAAAAAACAAAGAAATTATTGTTGGACTACAAGGACTCGAACCTTGTCAAACAGAACCAAAACCTGTTGTGCTACCATTACACCATAGTCCAAGTTCGGAGCTTTCTGTTAAAAAGCGGTGCAAAGATAGAGCTTTGGGCAGAAACCGCCAAATAATCCACCTATTTTTTGCGAATCCACCATGGTCAGCCCAGAGAAGATAGCCGTCCTCACGGAGAGAGCGACTTCGCGCGACCGGCGCGATTACCCTTACGCGATTCGTCCCAAACAAAACGCCGTCATAATGGATTTCCCATTAGAACGGCGTTTCCTTTTTCTTGTGGACCAGCTAGGGCTTGAACCTAGGACCTCCAGATTATGAGGGAAATCCACAAAATGTGCGTAGTAACTTGATTCTAAAACCAATACGTGAGTTAATTTTTGGGGCAAGGATTCGTTTAGGGCAAGCCAGATGGGCATTTTTCCAGCAATTGGATAAGCTTTTCCTTGTCCTTGAGCTGATCCCTGAGGACTTCTATCAGCTTGACCTGATCCTCTATTTGTTGACTCAAACGTCCGATCTCGAGCTTCAGTAAAGCGATATTTTCCTTACCGTTGCCGACAAAGACCGAGTTGTCGCCGACCTGGTTATGGTTCCCGTTGACGTAATGCTCGAAACTTACATTCTTCATATCTATGGTTCTGTCGAAGAGGTCGTCGATAGGTATGTTGAAGAAGTCGGCTATACCTTCGATGGTCTTCCCATTGGGGACATGCTTGCCGAGAATAACGTTGTCGAGGTTCGTCCTGGACATGTCCAGGAGTTTGTACAAGGTCTTTTTGGGGACCTTGTGCTTTTCTAATAGCAGGCTTACAGCCGCACCGTTAAACATACCTATTCCTCCTTTCTTTATTTTTAATCTGTCTAAATTACGGAGCAAATGCACAATATAACGTCGTTTTATTTTGCGCATAACGTTTTTTTTTTAGCACATTTGCAGCGTAAATATAATAATTAAATTAGTTATGAAGACAGAAACGACAGAAAAAAAATCTAAAACGGCGTTTAAGGACCAATATGACGCGTTGGACGACAGGCAGAAGGGAATCGTCTTCACGCAATTCACGGCCAAGAGCGGCTTATCGTTGGCGACGTTCTACTACAAGCTCCGGCACGGGAATTTCAGCCTGCTGGAAGCCCGGCTGTTCAGTAAGATAATGGCGACGGCATGCAAGAAAGCGAGGTAGCGGCGTATGGCGGACGAGGAGACCTTGAAGATCCTACTCAACGACAAGACGTTCAGCAAGGACGTGGCCGCCGACATCGTAGGTGGGCGGGCGCGCCTCGAGAAGCTGGTGGGAAGCGGGAAGATCCGGGCGGAGAAGCGGACGAACAAGCAGAACGGGAAGTGGTTCTGCAACGCGTGGGACGTGATCAAGTACGCCCGGCTGGGATAGACGACTTATAAATTAATATAAATAAAGAAGATGGAAACAAGAATTATCGCGAGAGTGAACAATGTGGATATACTGTCCACGAGTGACGAACAATTGGTACCGATCAAGCCGGTTTGCGAGGCGCTTGGGGTTGACGCCAAGGCACAGCGGAACCGTATCGACCGGGACGGGATCTTATGCTCAGTTGGGGTCATGATGACCTCAACTGGCAAGGATGGCAAGCAGTACGAAATGCTTTGCCTACCGATCGAATACGTTTTTGGATGGTTATTCTCAATCGATCATGAACGCGTGTCCGGAGATGCGCGGGATTTAGTCCTTCGCTATAAGCAAGAATGCTATCACGCCTTGTACCTACACTTCTTCAAACAACCGATGAAGCAGCTCGAGCAGAACAAGATCGAGATCCGCCTGCTGGAGGACATCGCCGAGCTGAACACGCAGCAGCAGAACATCAAGCAGTCCATCGCGGAGAAACGCAAGCGGCTGGAGGAGCTGCGCGACGAGCGCCTGCGGAACGAACCCTCCTTATTCTGAGAAGATGAAAACAAGTATAAGGACAGAGCGCCGGAAGCCATTCGCCGTCATCTCCGACACTGAAGGGCGATTCCGATTCTGGGTCGCCCGGCGGTCGAGAGACGGCGAGGTAATGTGCGTGGCCAGTTTCTCCATGGAGAGACGCATGCCTCTTGTCGACGCCATCGACACGCTCGGATACGCCAAGGTGGAGCGGGTGACGAACGTCGACAAGGACTTGAGCTACCTGAGCGTGCGACTGAAGTCGAGCGACCTGCTCGAGCGGTTCATCGAGGACATTCCAGAGTTGATGAGCCAGTGGGTAACGACGGGGGATGGGATAGAAGAGGAGAAGAAGTCATGCCAAGATTAATCCCAAGATCGCCCATCCCTCCCGCCAAGGCTCCGCTATGGCTGGTGATCCTCCGCTACCGCGTGCGCCGCGAGTGGGAGGGCAGGGAGCTGAAGGGTACCGTCGGGGAACTCGGGGAGCTGAAGAGGTTCATCGACAAGATGCGCCCCCAGAGGCACGACCCTTACGACCATGATTGCAGGCTCTTCACCTACGTGTCCGAGGGTATCGACGGGCCAAGCCTGACGATATACCGCGAGAGCGCGTACGTCCAGTCTTACGAGTTCAGGTAGCGCCATGGTCGACCTCACCCCATACGCCCCGAGCGATTACAGCTGGTGGCCGGACTACGCCGAACGGTACGGCGAGAAGTGGCTGCGGGATTACTGCGACCGCCTCTTCGTGCGCCTGTTACGGATGGAGCGACGCTCGTGCCTGAAGGTGATCGACATGGTGCGCCCGGAGAACTACGACGTGTTCGTGAAGTGCCTCTACCGGACGTACCGCGAGCTGATCTTCTGCAACTCCGAGGAGAACGGCTACGCCTACAACTATACCATCGAGAACGACTGGACGGAGATCTGGCGCTGGTGAGACCATGGAAAGCCCATACTTAGTTAAATATAAAAAGAATCATTCATTTAAAACCATCACATTATGGAATTCAAGATTATCGCGAGAGTGAACAACGTGGACATCATGTCCACCAGTGACGAACAATTAGTGGCCATCAAGCCGATATGCGAGGCGTTGGGGATTGACGCGAAAGCGCAACGAAATCGTATCGAGCGAGATGAAATACTGGCTTCAACCGGGGTCATAATGACCTCAGTTGCCGCCGACGGCAAAGAGCGCGAGATGTACGCCATCCCCTACATGTACGTCTTCGGATGGCTGTTCTCCATCGACGTCTCCAAGGTGAGGGACGAAGCCCGCGAGAACGTGCTGAAGTACAAGGAAGAGTGCTACAAGGCATTGTTCGCCCACTTCACCGAGCCGCAGACCTTCCTGCGCCAGAAGCAGGCGGCGATGGAGCTGAAGGTCAGCTCGTACCAGGAATGCCAGCGGCGCTTCAAGGACGCGCAGAAGCTGATGAACACCGCTAAGGACGAGCTGAACGCCGTGATGCGGGTCACCATCGAGGAGTGGAGGGCGAACAACAGACAACTGGCCTTGCCGTTCGCGGAAGAATGAGCGATGAACAAATAAAACCATCACATTATGGAATTCAAGATTATCGCGAGAGTGAACAACGTGGACATCATGTCCACCAGTGACGAACAGAAGTTAATCCCTATCAAGCCTATTTGCGAGGCGTTGGGCATTGACGTAAAAGACCAAAGAATCAAGATTCAGGGGCATCCGATCCTTGGAACAACTGGGGTGCTAAGCACCTCAGTTGCCGGGGACGGGAAAGAGCGCGAGATAAGATAAAAGAGCATCCCATCTTATCTTCAATTGGGGGCTTGAAGCCCCTATCTGGAACTGATGGAAAGCAATAAAGCAATGAACAATAAAAACGATAGCACAATGGAGACAAAGATTTGCGTTTTCAACGAGACTCCGATCACGTTCGCATTGGGAAAGAACAACGGGATGATGGTCAACGCCACCGAGATGGCGAAAGTGTTCAATCGCGACCTGTATCAATTTACCAAGAGCGAGGATACGAAGCGATTCATCGAGGCTTGCCAAAAACCTGCAAATGCAGGTATATTAGGGATAGCCAATGAGGAAGACTTGATAATTTCTCGCCAAAAATCGGGCACATACATGCATCGGGTGTTGGCGCTGAAGTTCGCGGCGTGGTTAAGTCCGGACTTCGAGGTATGGGTGTATTCCACCATAGAGCGGCTTCTCTTCGGCCGGCACGTGCAGCGGGAGCAGTCTTTCGAGAGAACCCTGAAGCTGCAGAAGGAGCTGGACGAGCTGAAGGAGAAAGAACAGAAGACGGGAGACGACTTTGAGCGGTACCTGCTCGTCGACAAGGAGCTGAGACGCGAGAAGGCGATACGCAAATCCCTGACGGCCGAGACCGTCACTGGCATGCGCTCGCTCTTTGACCAAGAATAAAAAATCCCCCTAAATGCTTGCGATTACAAAAAATAGCCGTACATTTGCGACGTCTAACAATTTAAAGCTTAAATGCGGGACATGCGCCTGCATTGATGTGCAGGCATTTTTCATGTCCGCTAACCAGAAGTTATACTGGTGTCCGTGTACCCCCGCGTGGCGGCTTAATGGCCCCACAGCATTTAAGCAATGTGTTAGACAGCGGGACAGGCACGGACACCTTTTATTTTTTGTTATATGTCTAAAGAATTGCTTCTTTCTCTCCCCGCCGCGCAAGCCGGCCTCGAGACGTCCGCCCACGACACGGGTTCCCTCGCCCTCACGGGCAATCCCTACACCGACCTGGCCGCCTACGGCGTCGACCTCCACGGCTGCTCCATCCGTTACCGGCGTACGCCCAACCCGCACGGCAACACCATCACCGGGCGTTTCAACGTCTGCGGGCGCGAGTACACGGCCGGGGCGACGACCTACGGGGGCATCATCCGCTACATGGTCGGCAAGCACCGGGAGTACCGCCGCTACGTGGACGAGTGCCACCGCCTCAGGCGCGAGCGGTACGCCGCCTCGTGGGAGGCGCGCCATCCGGGGATGGCGTTCGCCCATCCGCACGCCAGCGCCGTCTGAATCCCGCGTTTCCATGTCACACGCTCGCGTGGCCCGCCACGGTGGCGGGCCGCGCCCAATATTCCTATAAACGAACCAGAAAACAATGAGACAATGATAGACGAAAGAACCATCGGACAGATACTGGACCGCGCCGACATCGTCGACGTGGTCGGCTCGTACGTCGAGCTGAAGAAGCGGGGCGCCTCGTGGGAGGCCTGCTGCCCGTTCCACCAGGAGAAGACACCCTCGTTCAAGGTGAACCCCGCCCGGGGCATCTGGCACTGCTTCGGCTGCCAGCGGGGCGGCGACGCCATCGGCTTCGTGATGGAGCGCGAGACGCTGACCTTCCCCGAGGCCGCGCGCCTGCTGGCCCGGAAGTACGGCATACGCGTCGAGGAGGAGGAGGAACCCAGCCCGGAGCGAGAGCGGGCGAGGGCCAAGCGCGAGTCGATGCTGGTGATCAACAGGCGGTGCGCCGAGTTCTTCGCCGACAGGCTGAAGAGCGCCGAGGGCGAGGCGGCCCGGGCGTACGCCGAGAGCCGCTGGGGCGCGGAGTACGTGGAGGAGGCGGGCATGGGCTACGCCCCCAGGGGGTGGGGCGCGCTGCGCGAGTTCGCCTCCCGGGCCGGCCTCTCCACGGAGCTGATGCTCGAGATGAAGCTGTTGAAACTGAAGGAGGGCCGCGACACGCCCTACGACTTCTACCGCGACCGGCTGATGATACCCATCCGCGACCGCTACCGGCGGGTGATCGGCTTCACGGCGCGCAACCTCTCGGGCGAGGAGGGCGTGGCCAAGTACCTGAACTCGGCCGAGAGCGACGTCTACTCCAAGGGCGCCTCCATCTTTGGCATCGACGCCGCCATCCGGCAAGCCGCCAGGGACGACAAGTTCTACCTCGTGGAGGGCGCGCCCGACGTGATGCGCCTGCAGCTCATCGGCGCCAACAACGCCGTGGCCTCCCTCGGCACGGCGTGGACCCGCGAGCAGCTCGCCCAGCTGAAGAAGTACGCCACCCGCCTCTGCTTCCTGCCCGACGCCGACCCGCCCCGCCGCGGCGAGCCTTACGGCACGGGCGTCGCCTCCGTGATCAAGAACGGCCTGCTGGCCATGGAGAGCGGCTTCGCCGTGTCGGTGCGGGAGATCCCCCTGGGCGAGGGGGCCACCAAGAACGACCCGGACAGCTACTGTACGCAGCGCTCCCGGCTCGACCAGCTCGAGGAGGAGGACTTCATCACGTGGTACGCCCGCTACGTCTTCCAGTCGGCCGAGACGGTGGAGCAGAAGAGCGCCGCCGTCGTCACGATGTGCCGCCTGGTGGCCTCGGTGGGCGACGAGGTGAAGGAGGCGATGTACCTCACCCGGCTGCAGGAGCACTACAAGAACAAGAGCCTCTGGCAGTCGGCCATCAACCAGGCCAGGAAAGGCCTGAAGGCGAAGAAGGTGCTCGAGGAGGGGAAGAAGATCGACCGCGACCTCTACGGCAAGTACGGCTTCTACGAGGACCACGACGCCTACTGGAGCATCTCCTCCAGCGGGGGCAGCAACGTGCAGTGGTCGAACTTCACCATGCGGCCCATGTTCCACATCAAGGACGCCCTCATGCCCAAGCGGCTCTACCGGATACGCAACCAGAACGGGCAGGAGGACATCATCGAGATGAAGCAGGAAGACCTGGTGTCGATCACTAAGTTCAAGCAGCGCGTCGAGGGGCTGGGCAACTACATCTGGCTGGCCACCGATAAGGAGCTGACGAAGCTGAAGCTATACCTCTACGAGAATACCGAGACGGCCGTGGAGATCACCCAGCTGGGCTGGCAGCACCAAGGCTTCTACGCCTTCGGCAACGGGGCGTTCGACACCGAGTGGCACCCGGCCGACGAGTACGGCATCGTCCGCCTGCGCTCGGGCAACTACTACCTGCCCGGCTGCGGCGTGGTCTACCGCCACGAGGCGAAGCTCTTCCAGTTCGAGCGGCGGTTCGTGCACACCACCTTCCAGAACGTCTCGCTCCGCGAGTACGCCGAGCGGCTCATCACCGTGTTCGGCGACAACGCCAAGGTGGGCCTCTGCTTCCTGCTGGCCACGCTCTTCCGCGACGTCATCACGGGGCTGACCAAGTCGTTCCCCATCCTCAACCTCTTCGGCCCCAAAGGCTCCGGCAAGTCCGAGCTGGGGCACTCCCTCATGTCGTTCTTCATCATCAAGAACACCCCGCCCAACATCCAGAACGCCACCATCGCCGCCCTGGGCGAGACGGTGGCCCAGTGCGCCAACGCCCTGGTGCATGTCGACGAGTACAAGAACAGCGTCGACATCGACAAGCGCGAGTTCCTCAAGGGGCTGTGGGACGGCACCGGACGCAGCCGCATGAACATGGACCGCGACAAGAAGCGCGAGATCACCGCCGTGGACTGCGGCGTCATCCTCTCCGGGCAGGAGATGCCCACCATCGACATCGCCCTCTTCTCCCGGCTCATCTACCTCACCTTCACCAAGACCGAGTTCTCGCCGGCCGAGAAGCGCGCCTTCGACGACTGCAAGGAGATCCGCAACCGGGGACTATCGCACCTCACCCTGCAGCTGCTCCGCCACCGGGCGAAGGTGGAGGTGGGCTTCGAGGCCGCCTACAAGCAGTGCCTCGACGACCTCAACGCCCGGCTCGACGGCGAGCCGGTGGAGGATCGCATCCTGCGCAACTGGCTCATCCCGCTCGCCGCCTTCCGCCTGCTCGAGGGCGTCATCGACCTGCCCTTCTCCTACCGGGAGATGCTGGAGATCACCACGAGCGGCATCGTCCGCCAGAACCGCGAGTGCAAGACGAACAACGAGCTGGCCAACTTCTGGTACACGGTGTCGTTCCTGCTGCAGGACGGGGCGATATTCAACCGCAGCGACTACCGGGTAGATTACGTGACGCGGTTCAAGTCCAACATCGTCACCCACGAGATAGAGTACAACAGCGCGCAACCCATCCTCCTGCTGCGCAAGAACCGCGTCTTCATGCTCTACAAGAAGTTCGCCCGGCAGGTGGGCGACACGGCGCTGCCGCTCGAGTCGCTGCGATTCTACCTCGAGAACTCCAAGGAATACATGGGGCAGAAAAACTCGGTCCGCTTCCTGAACGTGCAGAACGGCGTGGAGGTGACGCAAAAAGTCGAGCATCCCGGCGGAAGGGTGGAATATCACCGCACCACCACGGTGGACCAGGCGATGTGCTTCGACTATAAGGCCATAAGGAAGTTCTACAACGTCAACCTCGAGGTGGATACGGACTCAGCCTTCGAGGACGACGGGGAAGCCGCGCGGGAGGACTCCCAGGCGGAATTCCCGTTTTAGCCATTAGTCCGGTATTATCGATTATCATTGTCGGGCGTGAACGTCGGGAGACGGGAGCGCCCTTTTTCATGCCCGCACGGAGAGAAATTCCCGTTCCGTACGGGACGAAAAAGCCTTCTACACCTTCTACACTTTCTACATTACCAATAATCAACGAATTAGCGAAATAAATGGCTTCTACAAAGCCCTGCGTTCCTTCTACAAACCAACTACATTTCTATAAAAACCTTACTTTTCTACAAAAGTAGAAGCCATATCCTTGAATCCGATTTCCTATACTTCTTATTATCAGCTATTTATAATTTTGTAGAAATGTAGAAGACGTAGAAGGGGTATATAGGTGTCCGCTACGGGAAAAACTTTTTTTTCGGCCGACCAGCGTCGGGCGCGTTTTTACGGCGAGCGGGGCCGATGCACACTTTATTGGGCATTTATTTGTCTCTATGGATAATTATCTGTACCTTAGCCGCATAATAACAACCAGATACGCATGAAACCCAACGTAACCATCGAACTGCCGCCGCATCTTCATGATTACCTCTACCATGAGTTCGGCTGCCCCCGCGGGGGCGAGGGCGTCCAGGTGTCGAGCGCCAACGACATCGGAAAATTCATCCAGGCCATGGTCACCATCTCCGACCGCCCGCCCAAGCAGGCCCTGAAGGACCACCCCATCACGCTCCTGCTGCCCGTGCAGGAGTGGAACCACCGCGTGCTCACCGAGAACTTCATCTGCATCCCCGAGTGGAAGCAGCGCATGCTGGCCGACTACATCGAGGCCTCGTTCCGCCTGCGCATCCGCGAGTACTTCGTGGCCGGATACGAGCGGGGATACCGCCAGAACAAGATCGTCGAGGGATTCCTCATGGCCTACGACATCAAGAACAACGCCATCAACTACGACGCCGTGAAGAAGTACGACTACCGCAACCGGCAACGAGTCATCAGGGAGGTCGACAGGGACATCAGGGGAGAAATCACATGATTTTTATATTTATTAACCAATTACTTCGTAAGCGAAAACGGGGAAATACCCGTTTTCCCGCTTACGGCGGTAAGCAAAACGTCCAAGTATGAATAGGGAAGACAAGAGGGCGCAACTTCGCGCCATGAGTTTTTTACCCCCATCGGTATCACCCGTGGTAAATCTGCCCGGCTGTGACACGATCGGGCTTAATCCCGGACTGGCCATACCTATATATATAAGTAACGGGGAATGGAAGGAAAAAATGGAGGTGGCGGGAAAACCCGTCGAGCAGGAACTGAACGCCACCGTGACCGATACCTCGCGTTCCTCCGAGAAAGAGCTGCGCGCGTTGTTTGGAGCGGAAGGCATCCTCTTGCTCACGTTCACCAATGGGGAGACAAGGGTTGTCGGCACGGATGAGTTTCCAGTCCTGGTATCGGTGGAGCGAAGCGGCAACCCCGGGACGTTGACCCTATCCTTCAAGCGCCTGTCGCCCGAACCGGCCAAAACCTTATCGTCCTTTTAGCGCCCCTTTCTCCATGGTAATTTTGTACCAACAAATAAAAGGTACATATCACCATGGCTCTTTCACCTTTATACAACGCCGTCCGCCGCGGGAAGTGGTTCATCTCTTTCCGTGAGGTGGA
The DNA here is from genome assembly GCA_031261785.1 of Mediterranea sp. (in: CFB group bacteria). Classification (GTDB taxonomy): domain Bacteria; phylum Bacteroidota; class Bacteroidia; order Bacteroidales; family Bacteroidaceae; genus Bacteroides. The sequence continues at coordinate 43,601 of JAISIZ010000105.1, read as the reverse complement.
AACTCACCTCCCCCTGTTAGACAAGCTGCTGGATCGCGGTATCAGCGGGGAGGATTTTTCCGGCCGAAAGCGCGAGCCCCTGGTCGCGCTTATCGTTTCAGGCAAGGAGATGAAATCCGGCGGCACTTTCGCCGACGCGCCGAAAGGCAGCACGGCCATCATCCCGATTCAGGGCACATTGCTGAAGTATGGCACGCTATGTAGCCATGGTACCATGGAGATCGCGGAACTCATCCGCGAGGCGGCCGGATCCGCCAACATCGCTTCCATCTTGCTCGACATCGATTCCGGAGGCGGCAGCGTGGACGCCATCGCCCCGCTGGTGGACGCCATCGCCCATGCCAAGAGCCAGGGCAAGCCTGTGGTGGCGCATTGCGACCTATGCGCCTCCGCCGCTTACTATGCCGCCTCGTACTGCGACGAGATAATCGCTTCCAATGACATCTCCGCCGAATTCGGAAGCATCGGAGTGATGATGAGCTTCAGCGACTTCGCCAAGCAATACGAGACAGCCGGGGTCAAGGTGCACACCATCTATTCGAGCCTGTCGGACTACAAGAACGCCCCCTTCGAGGCGGCCAAGAAAGGGGACTACGCGGCCATCCGCGAGGAAGAACTGGATCCGCTGGCCCGTGACTTCCAGGAGAACGTGAAGACGAACCGCGCCGGCAGGCTGAAGCTCGAAACCGAAGGCTTGCTACGGGGGCGCATGTTCTACGCCAAGGATGCCGTGGAAGTGGGACTGGCCGACGCGGTGGGAACGCGGGAGTTCGCCATACGCCGGGCGGACGAACTGAACGGGAACGCGATAATCAACGAGTATATTCATTCATTCTAAATTAAAAAAACATGTTTGGAAAAGTTCTGAGTGTAGTGCTTGGCTACTTGGGCATCTCCGCTTTCGCGAAGGATGAGAACGGCAAGTCCGTGATCCTCTCCGCGCAGGAGGAGAAGCTCGAGGATAAGTACGGAGAGAAATTTCTCGAGGTGTTCAAGAAAGACCTTGAGGATTTCGAGAAAGGGGGAAGTTCCGCCGAGACGGCCGTCACGGAGGAAGTGAAAGCCCAGATGAAGGCCGACCGGGAAAAGGACGCGGCCGACCTGAAGGCCGCGAGGGAAAGGATTACCGCCCTGGAAGCCGAAAAGAAAACGTTCGAGGAGACGATCGCCCGACTCGAGAAAACGGAAACGCCCGACAATGGTGAGGAAGTGAAAGGAGAACGAGAGATGAAGACCAGATTCAAGGCCGACATGTCGCTCGCGCACAACAAGTACGTGGCGGCGCGCTTCAAGGGAGCCGCCTATAGCGGCGACACTACCGTGGACACGGAAGAGCTGAGAAAAGAGTTCGGCAGGTACGTGGCGAGCGAGCGAATCGAGATCATCAACGGATTGTTCGGAAAGACGGAGTCGACCCAGTACATGTCGACCATCATGACGGACAAGACGGAGGTGCGCGCCCAGCAAGGCGCCATCGACAGCGTGCTGCAGCAGTTCGTTCCCCATTGGACGCCCAAGGGCAAATCGAAGTTCACTCCGCTCAAGATCAAGAACTTCAAGTGCAAGATCAACGTGGAGATCATCCCCTCGGACGTCATGGAGGACATTCTCGGCTATCTCTACGACGAGAATCTCGACCCGAAAGACATGCCGGTGGTGAAGTACATCCTGAACCAGCTGATCTTCCCCAAGCTGGACGAGGAACGGGAAATCGCCCTGGCCGTGGGCGAATACAAGGAAAGCAAGGCGACAAAGGACGGGGACGACGCCACCGAGGCGAACGAGGTCATGGATGGCTACGTGACGCTGCTCCGCCGTTTCCGCGAGGATCCAAAGAAATATCCCATCACGCTCCTTCTGGACGGCGTCACGCTGGAGGACGCGAAGCTCGTCGACCAGATCGACAAGGCGGTCGACCAGGTCGCCGCGCTCTACAAGAAGAAGAAGATGTTCATCCACGCGGATCCCGACCTGGTGACGCGTTATGGCAAGGCGTACCGCGCGAAGTATCCCTGGCTGAAGAACGAGGACGGCGAGAAGATCAAGGTGGATTTCTCCAAGTTCACTTTCGCCCCGCTCGAGGGCATGCGCGGCACGGGCGTTTTCTTTATTACTCCCAAGGAGAACTTCAAGCACCTGGCGTCGAAGAACCCGCAGCAAACGAAACTTCGCATGGCCACCATGCACTACAGCGCGTACGTCTACGCCGAATGGTGGGAAGGAGTCGGCTTCTGGATCGCCGAGGCGGTATTCGCCTATTTCCCGCCCGAGAAGGGAGAGGCCAAGGCATCAGCCGCCGATCCGGGCGAACAGGGTCTTTAACTTTTAAAGCATAGGAGATCACACAATGGCATATTCAATGGTATCGGTACCCAAGAAGTCTCCGAACGCGGGGACTGGAAAGGGCAAGAAGTCGTTCATCGTCATCTTCCGCTGGAACGACGTGGCGACGTACGAGCGCGACGAGAAGGGCGCGCTGGTGAAGGCGTTCGCCATGAAAGCCGGCAAGAAGCCGGTGGGCGTGTACGCCACCACGCCCACGATCAACATCAACCACGCCAGCGAGGGCGACAAGGACGCGCGCGGCTTCATCCACAAGGTGGCGTTCGAGCACCCGGGCAGCAGCCTGGAGTACGACGAGTTCGTGGGCAACAACATCAACGAGGACCTGGGAGCCATCGTGGTGAACTGCGACGAGAGCGCCAAGATAGCCGGTACGCCCTGCACGCCGCTGGCCATCACGAAGAACGAGTCGCAGGACAGCAAGGACGGCGACAAGACCAGCGTCGAGATGTCGAGCGAGCTGCGCGGCCCGGTGATAGGCTACATCCCCAAGGCGTTGATCCCCGCCACGGACAACGAGGAGGTGAACGCCATCCTGGGGCTTTCCGCCGGAGGCGGCGAGGCCGGCATCTGAGGCGACGAATCCCTGTATATATAATAAGGTATATGAGCGAGAGAAAACCGAAAAGCAAGGAAACGATCCCGGCCGGCGGCGCCAGCCGGGACGAAGAGAGGGTGGAACCGGCGCGGGCGACCGTGCCGGACGCCACCCCCGACGGGCGGCCGGAGCCGGGCTTCGGCGCCATCAGCGTGGTGATCCCCCACTTCCGCGGGAAGGACGGCGGCGAGAGCCTGCGCCTCGCCCTGCGCTCGTGGGAGCGGAACTTCAAGGAGCCGCACGCCATCGTCGTCATTGGCGAGCGCGAGGAGTGGATCGACGAGGAACGGGTGACGTTCATCGGCATGGAGCGGCCGTCGGACAACCCCAACGTCTGCCTTATGGAGGCCATGAAGGCGGCCATCGCCGCCGGGGAGGTGACGGACGCCTTCGTGTTCGCCACCGACGACGTCTACCTCGTGGCTCCCGTGGGGATGGCGCACATCGACCTGCCCAAGAGCGTGGGGCGACTTACGGCATCTTCTACTGACGCGTCGGTCCGCGCCGACACGGAGCGCACCCTGACGCTGCTGCGCGAGCGCGGCCTGCCCCTCGTGTCGTACGAGACGGGGCTGCCGGCGCTCTACCGCAAGGAGCGGCTGGTGACGCTGCTGGAGGAGGTGCCCGAGGCGTGCGACGGCCGGCTGCTGCTGGCCTCGTTCTACATGGGCGCGTGGAACATCTCGCGCCCCTATCCGCTCGACTGGCGGAGCGACCCCTTCCTGCTGCCGGTGGTGACGGCCACGCCCGACCCGACGCGGTTCGACGAGCTGCTGGGCAAGAAACTCTTCCTCCGCCACTCGGCTGACGGCTACTCGCCGTTCCTCGCCGGGCGGCTGCGGGAGATGTTCCCCGAGGCGTCGGCGTGCGAGAAGGCGCGAGAACGGGAAACAGGAAACGGGACGTGAGAGACAAGGTAATAGATTGGTTGAGGGACGGCGCGGACGTCGGGGAGGGCATCCGCCTGCTGGAAGCGGCGGGCGCGCCCGCCCTGGCCTCGCGCCTTTTCCGCCTCGCCCCCGCGGCCAACCGGCGCGCGCTGGAGGGCTGGCTCCGCAGGCGCTTCGGCGTGGACGGGGAACGCCTGGCCGTCCGCCCCGCCGCCGGGGCCGCGGCGCGGCCGCTACGCGACGAGTTCCCCTTCCTCGGCTCGCCCGGCTGCCCGGTGGAGCTGGAGGCGCTGGCCTCGCGGAAGATCAGCCGGTACCACGCCTACGTGGCGGCGCACGCCCGGCTACGCGACAGCGTGTCGCCCGAAGAGCGCGCCGCCACCTGCGGCGAGCTGCTGGACGGCTACTTAGAGAACCGCCTGATCTGGGAGGAGCTGGACCACTACCGGCTGCACGGCGCGCCGCTGGGACGGCACCCCATCTTCGCGGAGTTCCGCCGCCGCGGCGAGCTGCTGAAGCTGTCGGTGAAAGAGCTGTGCGAACGGCGGAGGCGGGTGGAAGGCAACATCTGGCGGACGAAGAGCGAGATGGCGCGGGGCGACAAGCCGCACCTCGACGCCATCCGCCGCGAACGGCTGGACGGCTACCGCCGCGAGCTGGCGGAGATCGACCGGCTGCTGGAATGAGCCGACGCTACTTCACGCTCGAGGAGCTGCGCCGCGAGATGTCCGACGCCCGGACGCGCCCGGCGAGCTTCGAGCGGGCGCAGGCGTTCAGGGTGGACAGGCTGGCCGACCTCGTCGGGCGGCTGCCCCGGGAGAACGAGATCTTCTTCATCGAGACGCGGCGCAGCTTCACGGCCTTCACCTTCGTCGTCTACCTGATGAAGCACGCCGGGCGGGTGAACCATCTCCACATCGCCACCTACTCCACCAACGAGCGAGTCGTCAACGCCTTGCTGAGGTGGAAGGCCAAGGGTTTGATAGGAGGCATCCACCTGCACGTGTCGGAGACGCTTCGCTACCGCATGCCGGGGATATACGCAAGGCTGGCCGCCCTCGCCGCGGGTGGGGAGATCACCCTGTCGACGGCGTGGACGCACAAGAAGGTGGCCTGCGCCGACACCTCCTCCGGTCACTTCGTCGTCGAGGGATCGGGCAACTACGGCGAGAACGCCATGGAGGAACAGTACGTATTTTTAAGGAACAAGGAGATATATGAGTTCAGGAGTGGAAAGGGCGGATAAGTGGCGGCAGGACCCGCCATGGCTCGCCGGCATCGACATCGACGAGTACGAGCGGCTGGCCGGCGTGGGCTACGAGCCGCGCCAGCTCGCCATGTTCTACGACGTGCCCGAGGGCGACTTCCTCTGGCACTTCAACCTCGTCGGCTCCCCGCTCCGCTACCACTACGAGCGAGGACAGCTGCTGCAGCGCGCCAAGGAGGGCCTCTCCATGGCCGAGGACGCGCGGACGGGCGCCAACGCCACGCAGGCCCAGCGCTTCGACAAGTACCGCCGGGAGCTGGGATGGCGCAACTCCGTGCGCAAGATATTTTTCGAGGAGGTGGGCTGAGATGTTCGAGAAGTCGCGATTCGACATACTGGCCGACTACATCGCCTCCGGATGCTCCATGGAGCTGACCGACGAGGAGCTGGACTACTACAACGCCCTGTACGCCATGGTGGCCATCGACCGCCGCGAGGGGAAGGACAACGCCATCGCCTTCCTCATGCACCAGCCCTTCGGCGTGGAGCGCGCCCGCGCCCGCCAGATGTACGCCGAGGCCATCAACCTGTTCCACCTGCCCGACAAGGAGATCGAGAACGACGCCTACCGGGCCGTCATCTTCGACAACCTGATGAAGGCCTCGCTCGCCGTGCTCCAGAACGCCTCGTGCGCCAAGGACTTCGAGGTGTACGGCAACCTGCAGACGCAGGCCGCCAAGATAAAGGGGCTGATGAACCCCGACCCCGTGAAGCCCAAGGAGCCGGGCGAGAAACCCATCGTACACTACGACCTCACGCCCGGAGCGGTGGGACTGCCGGACGCCAACCGCAACCTGCTGGCGGCGCAGATCGACGGGCTGCGGGACATCCCCGCCCGCGAGAAGACGCGCCTCCGACGCGACGCCGGCGTGGAGGACGTGGACATAGAGGAGATGCTCGATGACCAGGAAGAGAAAACCAAAGATTACCGCTGACGTCGACGTGCGCTACTCCAACTGGATGGCGCAGCTCATCGGCGTGTCCATGCCCTGGTCGCTCTACTGGGTGGCCGGGCGCGCCAGCGCCAAGACGGTGCAGGTGCTCGCCGCGCGCGTGCAGGAGGTGGCGCGCGACTGCCCCGGCGCCCCCTTCGCCTGGGTGGCCGACACCTACGCCGACCTCCACAAGAACGTCGTGCCCTCGCTCGTCGACGGCCTCCGCCTGCTGGGGTGGGAGCCGGACACGCACTACGTCGTCAACCGCGAGCCGCCGGCCGAGTGGAAGGCGCGGATGTACAACGTATGCGCGGACTGGAAGAACACCATGGTGTTCCATACCGGGTTCAACTTCACCTTCATCTCGCTCGACCGGCCCGCCATCGGAGCCGGACGCTCGTACGTGGGCGTGTTCGGCGACGAGGTGAAGTACTTCCCCGAGGAGAAGTTCACCAACCTCCTGAAGGCCGTGCGCGGCTTCCGGGTGAGGTACGGCGACAACGTGTGGTACCGCAGCCGCACCCTCACCACCGACATGCCCAACCCCAACCACCTGGGCGAGCACGACTGGATACTCAAGCTCGCCCGGCAGAACGACAAGGAGAAGATACTGCTCATGCTCCGCGCGGGCTTCGTGCACAACGAGACGAAATGGGAATACGTCGCCGCCCGCCAGCGCGCCGACGAGCTGCGGGCCGCCGCCCGCGCCGGGCAGGCCGACGCCCCGAGGCTCGAGGCCGCCGAGCGAGCCGAGGAGCTGGCCCGCCGCAACATGGAGCGGTGGGAGGAGCGGTGGGTGAAGACCCGCCGGGGCGTGTCGCTCTTCCTCATCTCCTCCTCGTACGTCAACGCCGACATACTGGGCGAGGACTGGTTCGCCGACGAGTTCGCCGAGGGGCTGGAGGGCGTGGCCTGCAACATACTCTCCATCATCCCCAAGCTCGAGACCTCGCAGATGTTCTACTGCAACCTGTCCATGAGCCACTTCTACGCCGACGGCTACCTCAGCGAGGTCATCGAGCGCCACGAGTTCGGCTGGCGGCAGGACTGCTCCGTCCTCCGCCACCTCGACCCCTCGCGCCCGCTCGAGGCGGGCATGGACGCCGGCAACATGCTCTCCATGGTGCTGGGCCAGAAACGGGGCGCCACGCTCCGCGTCCTCAAGGAACTCTACACCCTGCCGCCCAACAGCGTGCGCGAGCTGGCCGACGCCTTCGTCGACTACTTCCGCCCGCACCCCCGCAAGGTGCTCAACCTCTACTACGACCGCTCCATGAACAACTACCGCGGCGTGGGAGCCGACATGGCCACACAGGTGAAGAAGAACATCGAGACCGACGCCGACGGACGCCCCACCGGGTGGCAGGTGCGCCTCATGAGCCTCGGGCAGGGGAACATCGGCAGCAACCTCGAGTACCGCTTCTTCATGGACCTGCTCTCGGGAAACCTCGCCCGCACGCTCTTCACCCTGCTCATCGACCAGCACGAGTGCCCCAACCTCAAGGCCGAGATGGAGGTCACCGGCACAGAGGTCAGGAGCGAGGCCCGGACCAAGGCCAGCGTGGTGGTGAAGAAGAAGACCGGCGACAAGCTCCCCGCGCGACGCCTGCCCCGCGAGTCGACCAACCTCACCGACGCCCTCAAGTACCTCGTGATGCGCAAGGAGTTCCTGCGCGTGTGGACGAAAGGACGGGGAACGTCGGCCGCCGCGGTGGTGGGATAATCCCGGGGCGGGGGAGAAAAATAATCAGGAAATAATCGCGGGTTCGCTTGCGTATATCGGAAACGTTATGTATCTTTGTCCTGTCAAAACGATATTAACCATTAAAACAAACGACAATGGACAAAGACAAGGAAAAAGACAAGCTGGAATTGCGAATCTGGCAACTGAAAGCGGCTCTGCTGACGTTGGAAAAACTAAGAGACATGATGCCGCCCGAGATTTACGAAGCCAAGCAGAATTATCTCTTGGATGAGCTATCCGAGGCCATCAGGGAGAAAAACGAATTAGAATAATTAACCGCCCTCCCTTCCCTACGGGGAGGGCACAACATTAGGACTATGACACTGAAAGAAGAACTCAAGCGCGCGGAAACGGCGCTCGACCCCAAGGAGCAAGACGCCATCATCGCGCATATCCGGGCGACCTACCAGACACCCGAGGAGAAAAAGGAAATATCCGACTACCTCGTCGACCTGATGGACAGGGTGGAAGTGGGAATAGCCGAAGTACGTTCCGAAATCGACCGCCTACGCGTCAAGAAGCAGCTGGAGGACGCGTACCCCCTGATACCCATCGGCTACATCGCCGAGAACTATTTCCACAAGAGCCGCTCGTGGCTCTCGCAACGCGTCAACGGAAGCAAGGTGCGCGGCAAGGTGTACACGCTCAACGAGAGCGAGAAGGCCATCTTCAACGACGCCTTACGCGACATCGCCCATCGCATTGGTTCTCTGACCGTCGTTTGAACGGTTAACATCGCTTTTGACACCGACCCCGCGGACTGGAGAACCCCGCGGGGTTTTTTCGTGCGCGCCCCCTCGCGGTGGCGGGACGCGGCAGCCCCGCGCTCCCTCGCCGCGGCCCGTGTAGGGGGCGTAGCAGGCTATTTGTAACGATTTCATCATATTTCCGACGAAAAATGCTTACTGCGACCGCAACCGACGGGCAGGGCGGGTCGGGGCGAACTCCGTTCGGTGGCCGCGATAAATCGCGGCCGTGAGGGTTTATGCCTTGCGAATCAGCGCGTTCCGTTTCCGGCGGCCCCACTTCCGGGGCGAAAGTCGACCCGCCGGAAACGAAAGTCGCCCCGCGGCGGGGCGCCGGCGCCGTCCATTCGGGAGGCGCGCTTGGGGCATGCCCCTCCGCGGGGCTACGTGCGCGTCCCAAACCGCGCCTCCCGAATGGACGGCGAGAAGCGGTAGGGAAACACTCGATAGTTTCCCTGTGCGTCATGCTCGCGCCCGGCGCGGGGGTCACACCATGCCGCGGCACGGAGTGACCGGGGAACCCGGACGCCCACTCGCCCGCCCGAGCGTCGAGGGCGCGGGCTTCTCTCCTCCCGACGGGCGAGAGGGCAGGGCGGAACTCCAATAGTTAAATGTTGTTTAATGGAGTGATTTAGTTACTCTTTCTTTTGTTCAGATGGAACAAATATGTTACCTTTGTGCTGTTCAATTAAAAATCGATCTTTTACATCATGAAGTACTCCGAGTTTTACAGGCTGATAGAAGCCGCAGGCTGGACTATCAGAAAGGGGAAAGGACATTATAAATATGTTCACCCCGATTTCGACTTTTACATCGTGGTCGGCCGTCACAAAACTCAAGAAATCCCACCGGGAACTCTTGATCGCATGTTGAAAGACACGGGACTGAAAAAGCCGAAAAACAAAGAGAAGGACTTGTAAAAGTTCCGCCACTCCCTTCGGGGAGTGGCTTTAATTGAACTGGTTATGATACGAAAAACAAGAATGATGAAAACGATTATCGCCGTTATCGAGAAGGGCGGCGATGGCGGATACGCCATCTATGCCGACGAAGTGCCGGGAGCTTTCAGTTCCGGGCTTACCGAACTTGAGGCCAAGGCCGAGTTCCGCGACGTGCTCGAAGGGCAGGCCGAATACTACAAGGAGAAACGGGGAGAGTACCCCGGCTGGTACGCCGACGGGTACGAGGTGGAATATCGCTATGACATGTCGGCGTTCTTCATGACGTTCCCCTTCATCAACGTGACGGAGTTCGCGAAGAGCGTAGGCGTAAACCCCTCCCTGATGCGGAAGTACAAAAGCGGCCTGGTGGCCGCCGGGGAGAAGCAGAAGAACTTGATACAGGGAAAACTGTCCGAGATAGTCGCGAATCTGGAACGGGTGAGGTTCGCGTAAAAGACGCGGGTTTTTAATTGAACACTTGAATCCCCTTCCCCATCCAGGGCACAGAAGAGCTTCCACGGGCTGGAAGCTCTTTTTTTATGGCTTTGCCCAAGTTCGCGCCCGGCGCAGGGGTCACACCATGCCGCGGCACGGAGTGACCAAGGAACCCCGGACGCCCACTCGCCCGCCCGAGCGTCGATACGCGGGCTTCTCTCCTCCCGACGGACGAGAGGGCAGGGCGGAACGGATTCTTTGTTAGGAGTACGGCGTTTTTTGCCGATAAGATTTTGTTTTGGATAATAAAACCGTTATCTTCGCGGCGTCATCAAACAAAAGAGCTCTTTGAATGACTGACGATGAAGAAGCGCTAAAAGCGCGGGTAGAAGAGTTGATGGCAGACCTCAACTACTACCTCCTTAACTATCGCCGCTTAATCGCTAACGGCTTTAGGAAAAAGGTATTGGACGCTGAGATCGAGTTTCTCCGGCGAGAACTGGACAGGCTGACCAACAAGCGCCAATAGAAAGAGAACCTGCCGGGTAGCTACCGGCGGGTTTTCGGCTTCATCGCCCGCACGGGTGAGCTTACTTAAACATCATAATCATGGGAGTAAAAGAAGAATATTTCGAGCTGAAAGAGCAATGGACGCGGGCCGATGGCGCGCGCAAGGCTGAGATAGACAAGAGATTGGACGCTTTTTTTAACGCTCTTAGCGATGAGGAAAAATCGTTGGTCAACGAGGCCGTGACGGAAGACTTCGCGCGCATCCACGAGAAAGTGGCGGACGCGAGCGAGCTGAAGCGGGAAATAGAGATCCGCAAGATCATGGCCGACACGTTGCCGTTCATCTCCGTGTCGCAGTTCTCGAGAACCTACTTCGGGAAATCAGCCTCCTGGCTGCACCAACGAATCAACGGCAACGAAGTGCACGGGAAAGTGGCGAGGTTCACGAAAGGTGAGTTGGACACATTGGCGGGCGCACTTAGGGATGTCGCCTCCAGATTGACGAAAGCCGCGGTAGACGTCGCATCGTGACACATGGGAAAAAACAAGCTATCGGAAACCATATTAAACATCAAGTGATTTTAGACACATCCAATGGAAGGGATGCCGATACTCCCTCCCGGAAAAGGGGCTTCCACGAGTTGGAAGCTCTTTTTTTTGAGAGTTTTTCGCCCAATGCTTTTGCGCTTCCAAATATAATTCCGATATTTGCAAAGTCAAACATATCACAGTGCGTTCTGTGCCGCGAGCTTCGGTTAATGCTCACATATACTGCGGGCTTTTTTTATGCCCAAACCTAAAATAGGCGGCTGCCTTTCCCATTACGTTTTTTGCTCTCGGGCAGAATCTGTGATATGTTTGACGACACGGGAAACGGCAGCCGTTTTTTTCTGCCTATAAGTCAAACATATCACAGTTATGCAAAAACAACACCTTTTCGGCACCTCCGTGCCCGCTCCCGCCTCCCATCCGGGGCGGAGCGAAAGTCTCATCGAACGCTTCCTTCCGGAAGAGGTCCGCGTAAAGAACCGGAGCGACTATTATTATGTCGCCGCCATCGGCGCCGTGTGCGCCACGCTCATTTTCCCACCGATGATCGTCGCCGCCATCTTCTGCGTGGCGCGAGCCAGGAAGGAAGGAGGCACGCGATGAACGAGAAGATGTACTTCGTGAAGCACCTCTATACCTACGCGCCGAAGAACGCGGCGTGCAAGGAACTGAACGAGTTCGTGAAGAGATTCAACGACACCCTCATCGTCGACGACCAAGCGCTCTCCGCGCTCGTCGCCGAGATAGGCAGCACCGTCAGCCAGACGAACATGCGACACCCCAAGCTGAAGCCCATCCGCTTCGTCTATCGCCAACATCCGGACTTCATCCATATAGCTGGCGCCATGGACACGGCGCACGGTCCGGAAGACGTATTCAGCCTGTCCGTCCGCAAGATCCCCGCGCTCTACCTGTCCACCGGCACGCTCGTTCCGATAGCCAAGGAAGGAGGCCAGCCATGAAATTGCCCCTGTTCAAGGTCATCAAACTTTGCCGCTACACCCGCGTCGGCATTGAGTACGAGGAGTACGAGATAGAATTTTGCGGCAAGCGCATGCTCGTCGCCACCCGCAAGGAACTGGAGGCCCTGCGCACCCTGATCGACATCGCCATGGACAACGGGGCGGCGAAGAATATCGAGGAGGAAGGAGGTGACTGTGACGGATTTTTCGACGATGACGAGGAGTAGCGCGCTCACGTACATCGTCCACGAAGACAATCTCACCGCCTTGCTGGCCCTCGCCCTCGAGATCCATGCCGAGACGGGTCTCTGCCCGGCGGAGATACGCTTGCCCGACGGTAGCCGCGTGAGCTTCAGCCACGCCGACGCCCGTGCCGTATGCCGCCTGCTGCTCACCGCCTCGGAATACGTCGACAAACACGGAGTCAGTGATTAGTGGACGGCGCTAATCACTAATCACTCTCTCACTAACCACTAATCACTCCTCCCCCTGTCCTTTTTCCCCGCGGGCGCGCGGCGTACCTTTGCTTCCGCAATCAAAAGAAGCTCATCGACATGGCCGACAAGATCGACAACGACGTGGCGCTGCTCCACATCGAGGAGCAACTCTCCCGGCACGGGGAGTGGCTCAGCGACGCCTTCACCCGCGCCATACGGCGGCGGAAGCTGGTGCTCGAGGGCAACCTGCTCGACAGCGTGGGCTACGAGACCTTCCGCGAGGGCGACGCCCGGGGCGTGCGCTTCAACTTCCTCTCCTACGGCCGCGCCATCGAGATCAGGGCGAGGAAAAGGAACAGGATGGCCGTCGACACCAACCGCGAGATATGGGGCATCAAACGCAACAGCCCCAAGACGCGCGACGTGCGCTGGTACGCCACGAACATGTTCGGCGGACTGAACAGGCTCATCTCGCGCGTCATGTACGGTCTCGGCGACGACGAGATCGAGCGGCTGAAGGCCATCCTCGAGCGGAGAAAGGCGGAATCGACATAACCATTCACACCATATATGGGAACAATCAGCAAAAAGATAGGGCGATACGCCTTCGTCGACACCGCCGCAGGAAGCGTCGCCATCGGCATGAACTGGGAGCCGTCCTTCGGCGACACGCTCCTGTCCGGCGCGGGCGACTGGGACAGCGACCCGGTGAGCGTGGCCGGCGTGCGCGTCGTGCCATGGGGACGCGACAACAACCTGCCGGGGCGCGTCCGCGACCTGCTCGAGAAGAACAACCTCGGACCCGGCATCCTCGAGCGGAAGACGGGGCTGCTCTACGGGCAGGGGCCGATGCTCTACCGCGTGGCCATCGAGAACAACGAGCGCGTGCAGCGGTGGGTCGACGACCCCGAGATACAGGCCTGGCTCGACACCTGGGACTACCGCGCCTACGTCCGCGCCGCGCTGGTGGAGTACACCCACATGCGGGGCGTCTTCACCAAGTACCACACCGGCAAGGGCGTGCGCGTGGGCAAGCCGTGGATCGCCCGGCTGGAGTGCCTCCACTCCGCCGCCTGCCGCATGGTGTTCCCCGAGGGCGACGCCCCGCGGCTGGAGGACGTCACGCACTACCTCACGGGCGACTTCGATAGCTTCCGCTCCGCCGCCTTCCGCAAGTACCCGGCGTTCGACAAGTGGAACCCCACGCGCCACGAGACGGCCGTGAAGTACCACAGCCTCCGGAGCTTCGGGCGCAACATGTACGCCATCTCCTGCTTCTACGGCTCCATACCCTGGCTCGAGAACGCCAATGCCCTGCCCGAGATCATCAAGCACCTCAACGAGAACATGATCGCCGCCGCCTACATCGTGCACTCGCCCCAGGAATACTGGCAGCAGAAGGAAGAGCGCCTCCGGGCCATGCACCCCGAGTGGCAGGAGGAGGAGGTGGCAAGGGCGCTCGAAGGGGTGAGGGACGACCTCACGCGGACCATCGCCGACGTGATGGCGGGCAAGCGCAACGCCGGCAAGTTCTTCTCCTGCGTGGACTTCGTCGACGTGGACGGCAACAAGCAGAGCTGGCGCATCGAACCCATCGAGATGAACATCGACAAGTACATCGACGCCCAGGCCAAGATCTCTCGCATCGCCGACAGCAGCACCACCAGCGGCTTCGGCCTCTCGCCAGCCCTGTCCAACATCATCATCGACGGCAAGAGCGACAGCGGCAGCCAGATGCTCTACGCCCTGAAGATATTCTACGGCGCCGACACCCAGATCCCCGAGGAGATCGCCCTCGAGGCCATCAACGACGCCCTGCGGATCAACTTCCCCCACAAGCGGGGCGTCTTCCTCGGCATCTACCGGAAGATGATCAACAAGGAGGACAACGTGAGCGCCGCCGACCGCGCCGGGAACCAAGTGTGAGACGACGATGAAGCGAGACAAGGAAATAGAGTTCCCCGACCGCTGGGAAGAGGTGTCGCCCGCCGAATGGGTGTACCTGCTGAAGCTCCGCGAGGCCCTTATCGTGAAGCCAGGCGTCACGCTGCTGGACGTGAAGCGCGCCTGGTGCGACTTCGCGCTGCGCCGCCGCGGGCTGAAAGGCGCCGACCGCCGCGCGTACCTCCTGCTCGTCGACAGGCTGGCCACCGGGCATCTCGACTGGATGTGGCGCGTGGGCGACGGCGGCGTGGAGCTGGCATTCGACAGCACTGCGAACCCGCTGCCCCGCTGGCGCGGGCTGGTCGGTCCCCGCGACCATGGGGAAGACCTCACCTTCGGCGAGTTCCGCCACGCCTCCGCGCTGATGAACGCCTACACCGCCAGCGGCGAGACGGCGCACCTGCTGGCCTTCTGCGGCACGCTCTACCGCCCCGCCGGGAAACGGGTGGGATGCGCCGACTTCGACGGCCACTGGCGCGAGCCGTTCCACCCGTCGCGCCTCGAGCTGTACGTCAGCCGGGCGAGCGCGATCCCACCCCACGTGGCGTGGGGTATCTACGCCTGGTTCGGGGCGTTCTGCCGCCACCTCCTCGAGGGCGCGTTCGTCATCGGGGGCAAGGAGGTGTCGTTCGCCCCGCTCTTCACCCGCCGCGACCGCGGCGACGGCGGCGCGAACGACCTCGGGCTGGAGAGCGTCCGCTTCAGCGTGGCCGAGAGCGGCATCTTCGGCGACGCCGCGAAGACCGACGACACGCCGCTGCTCACCGTGCTGATGAAACTGCTCGACGACAAGTGGCACGCCGACGCCCTGCTCGAACGTATGAGCCGGAAGTGACACGTACATATATATAATAGGTATAGACATGCTTTTCGACAGAGACAACAACGGGGCGAAGGAGTTGCGCGAACTCACCGGCAACTACTTCGCCAACAACGACTTCAGCAAGGTGGCTCCCGAGATCGGGCTGGCCACCGAGGAGCTGGGCGCCCTCATCGGCCCGGACATCGTCCGCCAGATGGACGCCTACTACAACGCCGGATGCCCCGGCGGGGAGGGCGACGACCTGCTGCGCAAGCTGCGCCGCCCCATCGCCATCGTCGCCACCCTGCGCATGTACCGCAAGAACGACCTCTCGCACGAGGACGACGGCCGCAAGTTCAAGCTCGCCGCCGACGACACCGAGAAGCTGCCCTGGGAGTGGCAGCTCGACCGCGACGACGCCATCCACCTCGAGGAGTACCACAAGGCCGTCGACACGCTCATCCGCCACCTCAACCGGACGCGCCCCGCCGCCTGGATGGACACGCCCACCCGCAAGCTGCTCGACACGCTGGCCATCCGCGACGGGGAGACGTTCGACGCCTACTTCCCCATCGACCGCAGCGAGCGCCTCTTCCTCATGCTGGCCCCCTTCGTCCGCGAGGCGCAGGCGCTCACCGTGCGCCGCGCCTACGGCCCCGGATGGGACGCCCTCCTGGCCGACGATGCGTCCGCCCCGGAGAGCGACGCCCTCTACGCCGCCCGCAAGGCCGTGGCCCTGCTCGCCATGAGCATGGCCATCCGCCGCCTGCCGCTCGGGCTGATTCCCGGGGGCGTGGTGAGGAACTACGCCGCCACCGCGGGCGCGAAGGGCGGCCAGGTAGCCTCGCTGGACGACATCCGCCTGGTGTCCGACTGGCTCGCCGCCGACGCCGCCACCTGGATAGACGAGATGAAGCGGGCGCGCGACGGCGGCGGCACCCCCGCCTACGACCTGCTGCCACGCAACCACCACGCGAACAAATACTGCCAGCTATGAACGTCATCCAACGCCCCCGGCCGCGAGAGTTCTGCGCCACCATGCCCGACTACGTCATCGACACCGATGCCAGCGTCACCTTCGCCGTGCGCTACCGCGGCAAGCCGATACTCGAGGAGGAGTACGCCCCCGACGCCAAGTACGTGGTGCGCGCCCGCCGCCTCGGCCAGCTCTGCGAGCAGGCGCTCTGGGGCGTGTGGCCCGAGGGCGACACCACGTGGCAGGCCGACGCCTCCGGAGAGTTCGCCTTCCTCATCGACGGCAAGGAGGACGCCGGCAGCTTGGTGACGTACAGCCGCCTGCAGACGCGCAAGGACGCCGCCTCGCCGGGCTGGCTCACCGAGACGCGGCGCAAGGTGACCCACCCCGGATGCCACGAATGGCTCAGCGTCCGCGCGACGGAAGCCGTCGTGGCCTATCCCGACGGCGACCGCTCCAGGGGCGCCGAGCTGCTGGGCGCCGGGGTCGCGACGGGCGAGGCCATCGCCACGCTCGACGTCGGCGCCGCGCGGATGGCCGCGCTCTTCCCCGGCGCGTCGCCCGACAGGTACGTCATCTCCGCCATGGGGCAGGAGTTCGAGCTGCTGGTGGATCGCTCGCGCTATCCCGACATCTGGCAGTTCCGCTACAAGAACGTGTACGACATGCCCGAGACGCTGCAGGCCGTGGGTGGCCTGCAGCTGGCGGGAGCGAACGAGGGGACGGCCGCCTCCATGTTCGGCGTGGAGCGCAAGTTCGCCGTCAAGGTCACCGACGAGTACACCGCCAACAGCGGCGCCATCTTCCTGCGGAGCGACTTCAGGCTCTGGCACAACCTACTCAACGCCCGCGAGGCGGAAGTGTGGGCGGGCGACCGGTGGCTGCCCATCGTCGTCACCAAGCAGAAATTCGAGCGCGAGCTGCGACGCGGCGCGCTCAAGGCCGTGGAGTTCAGCTTCCGCATGGCGGATCCCGGCCAGAACAATCTCATCGACCTCCAATGATCAACATCACCGAATTCAGCGAATTGCTGGCGGAACTCCGCCAGCGGGTCAACGCCGGGAGCGACAGGCCCATCGACGGCGTGGTGCTCGCCGTGAGCGAGAAGCACCTCGTGAAGAAACTCAAGGACCGCGCCGGGCTGCTGCTCTGCGCCAACTACCCCGACGCCGACCTGCGGGGCACGCCCGACGGCCACACGGAGCGCAACCACCTCTTCCTCGCCCTGCTCGAGAAAGCCCCCGCGGGCGGCTCCACCGACGGGGAGGAGATGTCGCGCTACGCCAGCGTCCAGCGCGTGGCGCGGCTGCTGAAGC
This sequence comes from Mediterranea sp. (in: CFB group bacteria), assembly GCA_031261785.1. GTDB lineage: Bacteria > Bacteroidota > Bacteroidia > Bacteroidales > Bacteroidaceae > Bacteroides. Next base: position 26,206 of record JAISIZ010000105.1, on the reverse strand, counting down.
GGGAGCTGCTGGCCATGGACTTCGTGTGCCACCGTCTCGACGGCGCCGAGGAGATCCGTACCGAGTGGGAGTACGAGGTCTACGGCGGGTTCAACGGCATTTCCCTCGGCCTAACGCTTTCCGACCATGACTGAGCTGCTCATCGACGGCGTGAGCGTCGTCCTGCCCAAGGACTTCACCGTGCAGGTGAAGGCCGAGAACCCGTTCTTCACCAAGAACGGCGAGTACACCTACGACATCACCCTGCCGCTCGACAACCCCACCAACGCCGCCCTCTACGGGCACCTCGGCCGGATGAACGCCACCAACATGCCGCGCGCCGAACGGCCGGCCACGCTCATCTCCGGCGGACGCGTGTACTGCAACGGCGTGGAGATCATCACCGGATGGACCGAGGACAGCGTGTCCATACAGGTGGCCTCCGGAAACTCCGAGCTGAACTACTCACTCTCGAGCGACACGCCCATCAGCGAGCTGGAGATGCGCGAGGACGAGGTAGACCTCGACCCGCGCTACATCACGCGGCTCTATCCGGAAGTGGACTACTGCCTGGCTACCGTGATGAACCGCACGACCGAGATCCTGCACAACCATTGGGATGTCTATCATACGGAGAAAGGCGAGTACACCTACCGCCCGAGCCTGCACCAACGTGCCGGCATGTTCCCGCAACCTTACCTCTGCGCCTACATCAGGGAAGTGGTCAAGGCGCTGGGTTACGACATGGTGGCGAACCAGCTCGAAGACACCGACTGGAAATACCTGTATATCTGCCACGTCAAGTCCACCAGGAGGTGGGCGGACATGCTGCCCGGGTGGACGGTGAAGGACTTCCTCGAGCAAGTGGAGAAGATGTTCAACGCCGTCTTCGTGGTCGACGCCCGCAAGCGGACCGTGCGGCTGATGCTGGCCAACACGTTTTACCAGGCGGCCAACAGCGCGCACGTCACCGCCGTGGAGGACGTGTACGAGGTCGAGATGGAGGAGGATCCGGAGAACGAGACGATGGGACGGGCCAACGTGCGCTACGCGTTCCCCAGCACGGATTACTACCGCCGCCGTTGCCTCCCCGAGGAGGTGTTCGACAAGTCCCCGAAGTTCTACATCCCCGCCATTCCCGGCGACGACCGCCTGGCTCCTTACCGCGCCCAACTGTACTTCAGGGACAACAAGGGATGGACGGGAAGGATAGCCCGCACCGACAACTACGGCTACATGGAACGCCGCTTCTTCGTGGGCGAGGACGAGGGGCGGGGTTTCGACATGATACACGAGTTCGAGCCGATACTCCGCGAGGGAGCGGAGACCACGGAGGAACTGGAGATGATTCCCGTCGAGATGAGCGTCCAGAACTTGCCCTCCATCGAGATACACGAGGACGGAAGCGGGACACGCGAGGATTTCCCCATATCGGTTCCCACGCTCGACGAGGAATCCGCCGACGACCAGGCCACCGGCAACGGCGTCCTGCAGGACTGGCTGGAGAACGGTTCCGACGCCACGACACCCGACGCCTCCAAGGAGCCGATCCGCCTCGCTTTCTTCCACGGATGCGACAACTTGTACTTCACGGCCGATCTCTCGCCCGCCAAGATAGACCGGCAACCCATCTCTTTCGTCGAGCCTTACCTGCGTTCCGGAAACGGCTCCTATTACTGGGTCACGCCAACGCTCGACGCCTCCCTGCGCCTCGACAAGCTCGACGAGCGGTTCTACCAGGGCGGCTACGACATCGACTTCCGCCGGGCCGTCAAGATCACCAGCCACGACCCCAACCTCTACGACGCCCGGATCATCTTCGAGATCCGCAACAAGCGGTACGTCTGCAAGGAGATGGAGTTCGCCCTCGACGCCGACGGGCGCAAGGGCGGATGGACGGGAACCTTCTATCCCATCCGGATCAGCGACACCGAAGCCGAGAACCGGTGGATACTCGCCGACGGAAAATGGCGCGATGGCGGGGTGTGGATCGACAATGGAAGGTGGATGGACGGATGACCGGAAATGTTAAACCCGACACTTTCCGGCCTTCTAACTTGCACGGGAATAATAGAACTATTATTTTTGTACTGTCATTAATGACACGGAGATCTCATGTTTGATGACGAAGAGCTAAAGGCTCGGATAAAGGAGCGGGAAAAAGACCTGCTGTTTTATCTTCGCTATTATCATGAACTGGCTTCGAGAGGCCGAAACATGAAAGCGGTGGTTGACGCGGAAATCAAAAGGCTTGAAGAGGAACTCAAAAAGTCGTATGCCATGCTTCGTTAGCCAGAAAGGGAAACCGCCTTCACTGATCACGAGGGCGGTTCTCCCCTTTAAGTCGAACTTCTAAAAATGTCGGATCATGGATAAGACAACACGTTTCCTTGAGCTGAAGGAACTCTGGAAAAAGAGCGATGAAGCGCGCCGCGCCGAGATCGACAAGGAGATCGCGGCGCTGCTGGACAGCATGGGCGAGAAGGACATCGACTCGCTAACGGAGGGAGTGAAGCTGGACTTTGCCCGGATTCACGCGGACATGGAAGGCATCCAGGAAGAACTGGTGCGCAAGAAGCTGGAAGGCGTCCTGCCGGCGATTTCCGTCTCCTACCTGGCGAAACGCTATTTCGGCAAGTCGTCGTCCTGGTTCTACCAACGCATGAACGGGAACAAGGTGAACGGCAAGCCCGCCGCATTCACCCCCGCGGAACTTCGCACGCTGGCCGACGCGCTGGCCGACGTGGGAAGAAAGCTGAGCGCCGCGAGCATGGACCTGTAAACACCGCAGACCGATGAAAACGATGTTCACCATACTGAAGCTATTGCTCTTCGCGCTGCCTGTCGGGATTATCGTGGCGGCTATCGTGCTGGCCATCTTCTGCGAGGAGGACGCAACCGGCTTCCACCTGACGCAATCGGGGAGCGAAGACTTGGGAATGATCACCCTGATAGGTATCTTGGCCATCGCCGCCGCCTATCTGGACAAAAATAGGCATAAAGAGAAACTTAGGAATCATTAGAAAGACGTAGCCCGGCCAACCAGCGCCGGGCTTTTTCGTGTCCTTTTGCTACCCTCCGTCGTCCCGTACCTTTGCGCCAAGCAATAAGCAAAGGTTATGAGTTTAAAGATCGACAGGGTACAATTGGAGATCGTCGTGCAGCAGGACGCCGCACGGCAGAAGATGATGCAGCTCGAGGACGAGATGCGCAAGGCCAACGCCGAGCTGAAGAAGGTCAAGAAGCAATTCGGCGAGAACAGCGACGAGTACAGGCGACAGGAGGCCGTCGTCAAGAAGCTGAAGCAAGAGTACGACAACCTATTCGACGAGATCGGCGTGGGCAATCTGTCGATGAAAGAGCTGACTAACCGGCAGCAGGAGCTGAACAACATCCTCCGCCAGCTGGATCCCAATCTCCCTTTGTGGAAGCGATACAACGACCAGCTCAAGACGGTGAACGCCCGTATCCAGGAGCTGAAAGGGCAAGCCCGGGAAACTGAGTCCGCCATCTCCAGGTTGACACACGGCTTCAACAAGTATGCCGCCATCGGGACCAGCACCATCGCGGCGCTTACCGGAGTGACCATGACGGCACGCAAATGCGTCGACGAGTTCGCCAAGATAGAGGAAGCCGAGGCGGGTGTCGTGAAGTACACGGGGATGACCAAGGAGGAAGTCGACGAGCTGAACGAGGAATTCAAGAGGATCGACACCCGCACGTCCCGAGAGGAACTCAACCGTTTGGCGGGCGAGGCGGGAAAGCTGGGTATCACGGGAAAGGAGGACGTGCTCGATTTTGTCGAGGCGGCCAACATCATCAACGTCGCCCTCGGCGAGGATCTTGGCGAGGATGCGGTGAAGAACATCGGCAAGCTGGCCACGATGTTCGGCGAGGACAAGACGAAAGGCCTGCGCGGGGCGATGCTCGCCACCGGCAGCGCCGTCAACGAGGTGGCGCAGAATTCATCAGCCTCCGAACCCTATCTCGTCAATTTCACCGCCCGCGTGGCGGGTGCGGCGGCGCAGGCCAAGATGTCACAAGCGGACATCATCGGCTACGCCTCCGTGCTCGACCAGAACATGCAGGCGGTCGAGATGTCGGGCACCGCGTTCCAGAAAGTATTGCTGAAGATGTACCAAGAACCGACCGTGTTCGCCAAGATGGCGGGCAAGGACGTAAAGGAGTTCTCCGAGCTGATCAAGACCGACGCCAACGAAGCCATCCTACAGTTCCTCGAGACACTCAATAGGCAGGGCGGACTGGACAAGCTGGCACCCATGTTCAAGGAGATGGGACTCGACGGCGCACGCGCCGCGGGCGTGCTCTCCACCATGGCCGGGAAGATCGACGACATACGCGCCGCGCAGGCGCTCTCCAACCAGGCGTACAACGAAGGCGTCTCCGTCGTGAACGAGTTCGGCGTGCAGAACAACACGGTACAGGCGCAACTTGACAAGGCGAAAAAAAAGTTCGCCGACGTGCGTATGGAGCTGGGTCGCCAACTTATGCCAGTGATGCGGAACGTAATCTCCCTAAGCAGTCTCTCCGTGCGGGTGTTGGGCACGATCGTCTCCATCTTCGTGCAGTACAAGTCAACCATCCTGACGGCGGCAGCGGGCATCGCCTTATATACGGTGGCCGTCAACGCCTCCATCATCGCCGACAAGCTGAAAGTCCTCTGGACGAACAAGATCGTGGCAGGGCTAAAACTGCTCTACGCCACCGCCCGCGCGCATCCATGGGGATTGCTGATCACCGTGCTCGGCGCGTTCATCGGGCTGATGAAAGACACCAACAAGCAGCTTACCGAGAATGAACGACTGATGCGCATGATGGGCGACATCCGCAAAAAAGCGGCCGAGAACGCCGCCGCGGAGAAGAAGGAGCTGAACGATTACCTCGCCGTCGCCCGCGACGAGAACCGCAGCAAGAAGGAGAGGGAAGCGGCCATCAAGCGTCTCAACGAGCTGTCGCCCGATTACCTGGGAAACCTCACGCTCGAGAAGATCAACACGGAAGAGGCGACAAAGGCTGTCAATAAGTACGTCGACAGCCTGATCATCCTGGAGGAGATCAAGCAGGCGCAAGCGAGGATAGCCGACCTGAACAAGAAAAGAGACGACGTAATGGAGAATGGGGTGGATAACGGTTTCTGGGAAAGCGTCCAGGCGGGATTCGCCAACATGGTGAAGACGGGATTCTACGACAAAGTGAACTTGGTACCACCCGAATGGATCAATGTCCCGCTTGAGGCATACGTGAACAAAGGGGTGAAGCAACTGAGGACGATCGACCAAGAGATCCTCACGCTGAACGGACATATCGAAGAAAACAGGCAAAAACTCATCGCCCTCGAGGCGACGAAGCAAAGCGGCGACGGAGGTGGTACTCCCACCGGGGACGGCAACGACGAAGAAGACCTCTTCAAGGCCCGCGAGGAAGAGATACGCAAAGCCATGCAGGAGGAGCAGAACCTTTGGAAAGAGGAATACTACAACCAGCAACACACCCAGGAAGAATACCAGCAGGCGTTGTACGACAGCGAGATGACATACTTGCTCAAGAGAAAGGCCCTGCTCGAAATGTACGGAAAGGATTCCTCGCAAATACAGGGGCAGATCTACGACAAGATGATAGCCGAGGCCAACCGCTTGGCCAACGCGAGATCGGCGGCCGAAAAGCGCGACAAGGACGAATCGTACAAGGCTCTGGACAGCTCTTACCTGCAGGACCAGCAGGACCTGAAGCGGGCGTATCTCGACGGCGACATCAAGACCGAGCAGGAATACTACGCCAAGCTGAAGGAGATGGAGCGCGACTACCTCGAGCAACGCCGCCAAATGCAGGCCGGGTATGGCGACGACACCTCCAAGACGGACGGACAATTGCTCGACAACAGTCTGAAACAAAAGAAGGAGGACAAGGACAGAGATCGGAACGAAGGCTTCAAGGCCATAGACAGCACGAGCAATTTCGAAGAGCAACTGCGACTACTGGATGCCATGCGCGCCACCGATCTCGTCTCCCAGGAGGAATACGAGAAGGAGAAGACGCGCATCACCGCCGAGCAATCCGAACAGCGGGTCGAGAAGGCGAAGGCCGCTTTCGACGTGATGGGGCAGGCCGCCTCCGCCGCCAGCCAGATGGTGAACGCGTTGCAGGACGTCGAGGCCAGCAAGGTCACCCGCGACTACGACAAGAAGATCAAGGCCGCCAAGAAGGCCGGCAAGGACACCAGCAAGCTCGAGGAGGAGAAAGAGGAAGCCGTCGCCGCGGTGAAGAAGAAGTACGCCGACAAGCAGTTCGCCATGGCCGTGATGGAGGTGACCGTCAACACCGCCGTGGCCGCCATGAACGCCTACAAGGCCATGGCGGGCATCCCCATCGTCGGCCCCGCCCTCGGAGCGGCAGCGGCGGCCGCCGCCGTTATCGCCGGCGCCGCACAGATCGCCGTGGCCAAGCAGCAGCGCGACGAGGCCAAGGGCCTTTACGAGGGCGGATACTCCGACGACTACGTGGAGGGCTACACCCGCACGGGCGACCCCAAGCGGGAGGCCGGCGTCATCCCCGTGCACCGGAACGAGTTCGTGGCCAACCACGAGAGCGTGGCCAACCCTCACGTGCGCCAGTTCCTCGACGTCTTCGACGTGGCGCAGCGCCGAGGAACCATACGCCTGCTCAACACCACCCAGATCCTCGAGCGGGTACGCGTCGGCGGCGGCAAGTACGCCGGAGGCTACGTGGACGACACGGCGCGGGCCGCCACGGCCACGCCAGCGGCGGCGTCCGGGCAGCCCCTCACCACCGAGGAGCGCACGCAACTCGTCCGCCTCATGCAGGAGAACAACGACCTGCTGCGCGACATCAAGCGCAAGGAACTCGTCGTCGACCCCCGGAAGGTGCGCGACGGCATCAGGAACGTGGAGAAGCTCGAAAGCAACGTAAGCCGGTGAAGAAAAGCGGGCGAATGTTTGGTGGAATGAGAAGAAAACCCGATATTCGCGGTGCTTATCAATTATATCCAAATGCAGGACGTAAGGCTTGCATTTCATAGTGCAGGCATTTTTTATGTCCGTACAGAAAGTATTAATGAGGTATTCGTGTACCCCCGTGTGGCGGCTCAATGGCTCCACAGCATTTGGATAATGTGATAAGCAGCGGGACAGGCACGAGTACCTTTTATTTTTTATCTTATGCTTAAAGAATTATCCGATTCCGCCGCCGCGCGAGCCGGCCTCGGAACGTCCACCCACGAAACGGGTCCCGTCGCCCTCACGGGCAATCCCTACACCGACCTTGCCGCCTATGGCATCGACCTCCACGGCTGCTCCATCCGCTATCGGCGCGTGCCCAACCTTCACGGCAACACCATTACCGGGCGTTTCAACGTCTGCGGGCGCGAGTACACCGCCGGGGCGACAAGCTACGAAGGCATCATCCACTACATGGCCGAAAAGCACCGGGAGTACCGCCGCTACGTGGCCGAGTGCCACAAACGCAGGCGCGAGAGGTACGTGACCTCATGGGAGGCCCGCCATCCTGGCATGACGTTCAACCACTGCCACGTGACGTTCATGTAGCCCTCTCGCTCTCTTCAGGCCCAGCCAACCCGCCGGGCCTTTTCCCTGTCCTTTTTCCCCGCCCCCGTGCGGCCTACCTTCGCGGCATGACAGTCTACGAAGCCATAGCCGAGATGCGCCGCCGCAGCCGCGAGGGAGGGTCGTTCTCCTTCACCTTCATGAGCTACAGCCGCGACCGCCGCAGCAGCGACGGCGTGACGCGCGTGGAGCGCGCCCGCCTGCTACCCGGGAGCGACCCGAAAGCGAACCGCTTCGCCGACCACATGCTCAACTACGTCGACCTCGACACCCTCGAGCGCCGCTCCTGCTGGCAGCCCCTGCTGCTGGAGCTGGACGGCGAGGACCTGGAACTCACCTGAAGGAAGCGCGATGGACAACAAGTTCGAAAATATCGTCCCATGGAACGGCGAACGCGACACCGGCCGCGACGTCCGCCTGAAGCTCGAGCGCAACTTCGGCCGCACGGCCGCCAACTTCGTCGAGCTGCAGGGATACGTGGCCGCCATGTACGCCGAGCTGGAGGACAAGCTCTCCAAGGCCGGCCCCGACGCCACCGCGTTCGTCCTCTCCATGCTCGGAGGGGCGCGCTTCGGGCAGTTCACGCCCGGCATCGAGACTGGCACCGGCGCCTCCGTCGACGAGCGCGGCAACGCCGAGTTCCAGTCGCTCGCCGTACGCTCCTTCCTCAAGGTGCCGCAGCTCATCTACAACAAGGTGCGCGTCACCGGCGGGGAGACGTGGAACACGGAAGGGGCCTCGATAAAGGACGTGACGGCGGACGGCGACAACGCTTACATCCTCGCGCTCGACATCGAGGAGGGCGACCACATTGGGCTGGCGGTGGATGACATCTGCCGTGCCCGCTACAACTACGGGGGCGGCTTCATAACGATCTACTTCCGCGTGACGGCGGTGAACGACGCGGCGAAGAGCGTCCGTATCGTCCTGGGCGCAAGCTCCGAAGTACCGGGTGGCGAGAACTTCGCCCCCGTGCCCGGCATGAACGTCGCCCGCTACGGCTCATTTACCGTCCGCGACCGCCAGCGTAGCCAGTATTTCTCCTCGAACGAGGGGTGCATCGTGTTGCTGGACGGCGTGGATTCCTATATCATCAGCCCGGGAAACTACCGCGGCGTGCTGGGCAACGTCCCGCGGAACCTCTACCCCGACGGCCTGCCCATCGACCCCGACGACGTGAGCGTGTACGTGCGCAACGTCGTGGCCGAGAACTTCTTCCAGGTAGACGGCCGGGGGAAGCTCGTCAAGACCATCCGCGACCGCGGCCTCTGGACGCCCGACCCCGACGCGCCCTACCTCGCCGACGCCGCCACGCAGGACGAGGTGTGGCACCTCTCGTGCAAGTACCGGTGCATCGTCACGGGCACCAGGCGCGAACCCGCCTACAACTCCACCGACTGGCTGCTCGTCTCCGGGGACACCACCCTCTCCATGCGCCTCGAAAGCTCCGCCGGGGAGGTATTCCTCCGCGGCCAGCTCTCCACCCGCCTCACCGCCACCGTGCGCCGGGGCGTGAACGACATCACGGCCTCCATACCCGCGGCCGACTGGCGGTGGACGCGGCGGACCGGCGACGACGCCGCCGACGACGCCTGGAACGCCGCCCACGCCGGCGTCGCCGACGGGCTGGACATCAGCGACGACGACGTGCCTCCGGGCGCCGCCACCGCCCTTTTCAGCTGCCGCGCCTACGTGGCCGACAACCGCCAAACCCTCAAAGCGACATTCATGATATGAAGAAAGAGAAACGAATCAACGTGGAGCACCATCCCCTGTCGACGGTGTTCGGGCTGCGCCCGCTGGCCGGCCCGCTCCTGCAGAACCACAACGCCAGTACCGGCGAGTTCGCGCCCGACCGCGCCATCACGCCCCTCACGCTCGCCCCGGCGCTCTTCGTCGCCGACCCCTCGGGCCTGACACCCGGGGGCGACATGACCGCCCGCCTCGTCGACATCCGGTACTATCTCGACACCGAGACGCCCGACAGGCTCATCGCCGGCGGGCGCGACGGGTTCACCATCGCGCCGGCGGGCGCCCTCACCGTGACGCGCAACGTCCCCTACATGGCGCCCCTCACCGTGATCTGCGTGGCCGGCTATTTCGACAGCGCCAGCGGACGAGTCTACCGCTTCACGGACAGCGTCACCCTCTCGTCCACCTCCGCCATCGAGGACCCCGTCACGCTCGAGCTGGACAGGCCCGCCGCCTGGACGTTCGACCCCCTCACCGAGGACGGCACCCGGACCATCCGCGCCACCCTGCGCCTCGCCGGGCGCGAGGTGGCCGACGAAGCCCGGAGGAGGTTCCGGTGGATGGTGGTCGGCCCCGATGGCGACGAGAGGGCGGTCGACCCCGACGACGACCTCTTCCACGAGGCCGGACAGGGCACCCCGACGCTCACCGTCGACCCCCGCTACGTCGACACCCCGCTCCGGCTCCGCTGCCGCGCCGAGTACCTGCCGCCAGCCACCGACGGATCGCCCGTCGCCTCCCCGCCCACCGCCCTGCAGGCCGACACGGTGGTCACCCGCCGATATTCGGGCTACGACATAGACTTCGTGGTGCACGGCGGCGAGCGCGTCGACGCCGCCGCCCCGGGCGTCGTCGCCGAGGGATGGGCCATACGCCCCGACGGGATAGTGCCCGACCTCGAGCGACGCTTCGCCTGCCAGTGGAACCTCCGGCGCAAGACGTGGGGAGCGCGGCCGAGGACCATCGCCCACGGGCAACGCGTCACCATCGCCCGGGAAGACTACGCCGACGGCGCGGACCTCGAGTTCGAGCTGCGCGAGCGTGAACCCCTGAAAGCGGCCTCCGACGGCGACACCGTGTTCACCGACCAAGGGGCGGTGCTGACAATTTGACAATATGAGACCATTACCAAACGAACGAGATATGAGATACATCGCAGTGCCACCCCGGGTGGCGAGACAACTTGGACTGGATGCCCTGAGGCGCGCCACCGCGGAGGGGCAGGTCATCCTCAACGAGACCGACCTCACCGGCGTCGCGGGCGACCCGCGCCTCGGCGAGAGAGTGAAGAACCTGGGCGGGCGCGTCCTCACCGCCGCCGAAGCCCGCAAACTGCTGAAGCCATGAGCGAGGTAAAGGGAAGTACCACCATCACCTTCGTCAGGCAGGGCGACAGCCTGCAGACCGGGCTGCGCGCCACCCTCCCCCTGGCGCAATACCTCAAGCGGGGGACGGCGGCCGTGCAGCCCGACTGGACCGTGGCGGACAACCAGCCAGTCATCTACCCCGTGACGCGAAGCAGCCTCACGGACACCCGCGTGCCGCCCGACATCGACAGCGACACCTGGCGACTGGGAGGACTCGACATCCCCTTCGCCGCCGACGGCCTGAGCGAGGCTTTCGGCGCCGTGCCCGCCGGGACGTTCCGGCGCGGGCGAATGGCTATCGACGGCGACGTGGCCGTGCCCACGCTCACCATCCTGCGCAACCTCGCCACGCCGGGCGGGAGCAACGCGCGCCTCGACTTCGCCGCCACCGCCAGCACCGGGTTCACCGCCGGTATCGCCGCCAGCATCGACATCCGCCTCGAGGAGGTGGAGGGCGACCCGTACGTCGGCTACGTCAGCGTCAACGACGGAGGCGTGATCGACGCCGACACCGACGAGCTGCGCCTACGCGCCAACCTGCTCCGCGGCGGCGCCCCGGCCACCGGGAACGTGGGATACCGCTGGCTGAAGAACCGGGCGGGCGAATGGGGCGACACCGGGCGAACCGCGAGGGAGATCGTCATCACCGCCGACGACATCGACAACCAGGAACTCTACATGGCCGAGATGTACGTCGGCGGAAGCGTGGTGGCCACGGCCACCATGACCGTGCACGACGAGCGCGACCCGCTCATCATCGTGCCCAACCCCGACGGCGAGGAGCAGCTCACCTCCACCCGCCGGCAGATCGTCTACGCCCCCAAGGTGGTGAGGCGGGGCGACACGGGCCTCTCCGCCCTGCCTGGATACGGCTTCGCGTACCGGCTCACCAACAGCCGCTTCGACACCATAGCCAAGGGCGAGGGCGACACCTTCGTCGTCACCTACGGCCACGGACAGTCCGCCGGAGGCAACCTCACGCTCAACATCGACGCCAAGAAGAAGTAACCACCGCCATGACGACCATCAAGACCTCCCGGGTGATCCGTGTCGAGCGTCCCCCGCTCGCCATCCGGTCCGTACGCCAGGAATACTACCTCTCTTCCAGCGGCGACGGGCCCACGGGCGGGGAGTGGACCCCCACCGCCCCGCCGTGGCGCAACGGATGGTTCCTGTGGACGCGCTCCGTCACCACCTTCACCGACGGCAGCTCGGCTACCACCGCCCCAGCCTGCGTATCCGGCGCCGCCGGACCGGCCGGGGCCACCGGCCCCGCCTACCTGCTCCGCGGCGAGTGGATGGCCGGTGAGACCTACAAGCGGGGCGCGGAGGTCATCCAGTACGTCATCCACCAGGGCTACGCCTACGAGCCGCTCAAGGAGAGCGTCACCGGCGGCGACAACCCGCTGGCCGACGTCATCGCCGGCCGCGGCAACTGGAAGTCGATGGGGCGCTACGACGTAGTGGCAACGCGGGTGCTACTGGCGAACTTCGCTCTTATCGCCGGCGCGGTATTCTGGGATAACAAGCTGATGAGCCAGTACGGTACGAACGACAGTGGCGCGGAAAGCAGCGACTATACAGAGTACGCGGAGGACGCACAGGGCAACGAGACAGGCACGTTCCACCCCAACACCATCATCGACTGGGTGCGAGGCAAGCTCAAGACCATGACCGCCGAGATCACCGGCACCATCAACGCCGTGGCGGGCAGGATCGCCGGGTTCCGCGTCAATGGGCTGGGACTCACCAACGCCAATGACGACGGCTCGTTCACCAACGACGCATACATCATCTTCCGGAACGACCCGCACAGATGCTTCGCCGGCATGGGAGGCAACGTGATGTCCGCCGTGACGGGAGTCCGCGCCGTGGCCCGCTTCGAGAACGAGGACGAGGGCGACCAGTGGGGGCTTGGCGACAACTATGCCGCAGTCCTGTCGGCCAAGGGGGCGAAGGGCAGGAACGTCGCGCTCCAGATCAACGGCGGGCACGTCGCGGGGCTGGCCGTGCGCACGCTCCAGGCCACCTATTCCCAGACGATCGACAGGAACGTGGTCAGTGTGGTCTGCCTGAACACGTCCGTCATCACGCTCACCCTGCCCACCATGGATCTCTACGACGACGGCCACGTGATCAAGATCAAGAGACTGAGGCCCGAAGCCGTGGTCTACGTGAAGCCGGGCGCCGCCTACGTGACGGTCAATGGCGTGAGGACACGCAAGCAAAGCTACATCGCTTACGACGACGGGAAGCACACCGCGGACCCTCTCCCCCTGCTCAGTGTCGGCGACGCCATGGAACTGGTCTTCCACCGCGACGTGAACAACGGCACGCAGTACGGCTGCTGGGTGCAGCACAAGTACCCGCGCGACTGGTAAGCCGACAACGGGTATTTATATCATGTAATGTAACAACGATAACGAAATGGAAAAGAAAGAACTATCATCGCTCCCCGACCTCGTCACCATAGGCGGCGGGGACAAATTGCTGGCCCACAACACCGCCACCGGCATGAACGGATGGCTGCCGGCGTCCCTGCTGACGCGGGGAGGATACGCCGCCCGCCGCTGGAACGTCAACCACGCGTCGCCAAAGGGCGAGGCCTATGGCGACATCGACTACCTGCGCGACCTTCCGGGGTTGCTCGGCCTGGGATGCTACCTCGTCAGCCCCAACCGCGAGTTCCGCAAGCTCGACCCCACCGACCACCACAAGCTCGCCACCGGCGAACCCGCCGCGCTGGACGGTACCATGGGCGACTACATGTGGTGCTGGAACACCCACTACTACGCCTTCTGGACCGAAGGCGAATGGTACTACGAGGCCGTCAGCCTAAAGCCAATACCCGGACGCGAGAACTACCGCGTGCCGCGGGGAGGAATATCCGCACTGAGTGGCGGGGTAATCGACCGGGAAAAGGGCACCCTCTGTTCCGTGGTCTCCAACGAGCCGCGTTACCGCGGGGGAGACAACGACGCCTCCAAGGACGGGGCCTACAACACCCTGCTCGGAAGGATAGCGACAAACATCGCTTCAAGCGCCTTCAGCGCCTACGCCCGCAAAAAGGGAGAGGGATGGGAAGCCGGATGGTTTACCCACCTGGCCGTGGTGGGCTACCTCTTCCGCGTCATCTTCGGCACGCGGGACGTGCAGGAAGACTTCAGCCCGGACAAGGACAAGGACGGGCTGTACCAAGGAGGACTCGGCCTTGGCAACGGTCTCAGCTACGCTTGGTGGCAGCCGCATTTCGACCAATGGCCGTTCATGCCCACTTCCGCCGGCGTGGAGCTTGCCGACGCCTGCGGAAGGACTACCTACGCGGTGACAGGCAACGACGGGACCGTGGTAGCGACGGTCAAGATCCCATGCTTCTTCGGCCTTAAATCTTTTTACGGATCCAACTTACTGATGGAGAATGGACTGCTCGGGGTGCCCGACAACGACCATGGCTATATATACGTGGCCAGAAGTTGGTATGATGGCGCCAATCTGTACACCACCCCCAACGAGAAGATGGTCAAGGCCGCAAGCTATCCGCTGACAAACGGCACGGCGCAGTTCATCTCCAAAATATCCATGCGGAACCTCTGCCATTTCCCCACGGAGATCGGCGCGACCGCGTCAACGGGATACGCGGACTCTCTCAAGACAGCCAACATCGGTGGGCCATTCGTGGCGCAGAGGACATTGGATACGTCAAAAGGGGAAAACTGCGGCCTCGAGGCGACCAGACTTCTCTCCACGTATCAGTTCGTCTCCAAGTACGCGACCTCCCCCCTCTGCGTCACCAGCGAGGACGTCGTCCCGATCCCCTTCCTCGCCGACTGACGAAGACCATCCAATGAACTTTAAAATACGTAAGCAACAATGAACAAGGTAACCTATCTCGAGAGAAAGACCCGCGCGCGCTACGACGACGCGCGGGTGATGGCCTACCTCGGCGAGGAAATCGTCGAGACGGTAATGGTCGACGAGGACGACGGCACCGAAAGCGTCCTCATCGGCTACGCCTACACCGGTCCCGAGGCCGACGGCGGAACGCTCATCGACGCGCCCGCAGACGACCGCAACACGCTCATCAACGGCATCATACGGAGCCGATACCCGCAGACGCTGGAGGACAGCGTGAAGACCCACCAGCTGCTCGTCATCCTCGACCCCGGACATCCCAAGGCCAAGGAGTACGCGCGGGAGTGGGAGGAATTCGACCGGTTCAGGCTCGCCGCCATCGACACCGTCGACGGCTGGCTGGAAGGAGGTGACGGCGTATGAAAGGACTGGACCAGCTATTCGTCATCGCCTGGATGCTGTTCGGCATCCTCGTCACCCCGCTGCTCTTCATCGCCTGCGACTTCTGGGCAGGCACCCGCAAGGCCAAGATCCGCAAGGAGAAGATCCGCAGCGACAAGTGGCAGCGCACCTACGCCAAGATCGCGCGCTACTACAACGCCCTGCTCGCCCTCATGGTGGTCGACATCATGCACATCGCCGGCGCCTGGTACCTCAACAACTACTACGAGTGGCGCATACCCATGTTCCCCATCATCACCCTGCTCGGCGCCCTCGGCGTGGCCGCCATCGAGATTAAGTCCATCTTCGAGAAGGCCGGCGACAAGGTACGCCACGAAGTGGAGCAGGTGGCCACGCTCGCCGCCGAGATCGCCAAGAACAAGGCCGACCCCGAAGAGATCGCCCGCGCCGTGGTGGCGTTCATCAACAAGGACCAGGACGCCGGGAAAGGAGGTGGGACATGAAGCCGCGGGATTTCGTCCGCTGGGTCTATCCCGCCGCCCAGCGCGCGTCGGACATCAACCCCGTGTTCGTGGTGGCGCAGGCCGCCCTCGAGAGCGGATGGGGCGAGAAACGCGTGGGCGAGTACAACCTCTTCGGCGTCACCCGCGGAAGCTCCTGGCGAGGCCCCGTGCTGCTATGCGACACCACGGAGTACTTCAGCTCTCCCGACGTCGCGTTCAGCGCCCCCGAAGCCGTGCTCTCCGTCACCAAGCTCGGCGAGCGGAGCTACCGCTACAAGGTGCGCCGCTACTTCCGCGACTACCGCTCGCTCGAGGAAGCGCTGGCCGACCACAACCGCGTGCTCGCCGGCCGGAACTTCGCCGACGCCTGGCCATACCGCAAGTCGCCCGAGGAGTTCGTCAGGAGGCTCGTCGACAACGTCGGCCCCAAGTACGCCACCGCCCCGGACTACGCCAGCCAGATGAACAAGCTCTTCTCCATGGTGCGCAAAATCATCGACCAGCTATGAGGAACGACGCGAATTTCATCCGACGCCACGCCGAGACGCTCATCACCCTCGGCGTGGCCGCCATCTACGCCCTCGCCATCCTCGCCGTCGGCCTGCTACTCGGCGGCTGCCGCTCCGTCCGCTACGTCCCCGTGGAAAGCGTGCGGCACGACAGCGCCTACGTCTACAAGGCGACGCGCGACAGCGTCCACCTGCGCGACAGCGTCTTCGTCCTCGTCAAGGGCGACACCGTCTACCAGTACCGGTACCGGTACCTCTTCGTCGGACAGACCCGCGCCGACTCCGCCGCGGCCAGCCGCGTCGACACCATACGCGTGCCCTACCCCGTGGAGATCGAGAAGAGGCTCACCCTCTGGCAGCGCGTCAAGCTGAAGCTAGGCGGCTCGGTGACGCTGGGGCTATCGTTCGTCATCGTCTGGCTCGTCTACCGCAACCGGCGACGATGACGGACAAGAAGACACACGGACAGCGAACAACGAGCGACAAACACGCGAGCGAGAATCCATAGTCAGTCAGTACATACCGCAATCTCTTTTTTATCAGCCCCGCCTCCCGTCGCGACGACGGGGGCGGGGCGCCTTCTTGTTACTCCATACAAAAAAAATGGAAAACAACAGAATCACCATAGAGAATGCGTATCTTTGCACCATGAAAAGATTCGAAACAGAGGAAGAAGCCCTTAAACATTCTGTCACTTATGCGGCTCAGCGATATGAGGAAGCTATGGAGAACCTTATAAGATGCCTTTTAGATCCATTCTACAAGATGTATCGTTTTTGGCTTCGAAAGGTATCATAACCTCATCGCCATGAGGTTCAGCTGCTGGTCGATCACCTCCTGGTACTTCTCCGGGTCGCGCACGTAATCGATCACCCGGTTCACCGCCATCTCCACCTGCCGATTCCGCACCTTGGTGTAGTAGCGGATCACCCCCCGGGCATTCGTCGAGTGCCCCAGGCAAGCGTCGATCACGTGGTCCGACATCCCCAGGTCCGCCGCGAACTGCGCGAACGACTTCCGCGCCGAGTAGAACAACATCCTCTCCTTGATCTCGAGCGCCTCCTTCAGCTTATCGATGCAGCGCGTCAGGTACCGGGAAAAGTTCTTGTACGTGAACTTGCAGCCGAAGTCCAGCTTCCCCGTTCGGGGATTCATCCACGCCTTGATGATCGCCCGCGCGTCCTCGTGCACCGGGATCACCACCTTGTCGCCTCCCTGGTTCGTGTTCCGCGTCTTCGCGCGTACATATTCCACCGACTTCGGGTCGCCCCTGAAATCTATCGCCAGCAAGTCGATCAGGTTGATCCCGCCCAAATAGAATGAGAGCATGAACAAGTCGCGGGCCATCCGCAGACGCTTCGACTTCGTCTCGTAGTCCCGGATCTTCCGCACTACCTCCACCGGCAAGTCGAGCTGCCGCACCGGCGCCGCCTTGAACTTGTAACTGGCGAACGGCTCCACTTCGTAATGCACCAGTCCCGTCTTCTTCGCCCGGTTGATGATCGTACGCACGTTGCGCATCATCAAGGAGATGGTCGTACCGTTCATCCGGCTATGCGTGGCCATATATCGGTCGAGACCTTCGATGGTGGCGGGCGTGATGTCCGCGAGGAAGAGATCCCCCCTCGCGAATCCCGTGAAATACTTGCATGTCAGCTCAAGCGACTTCGCGTAACCCGATCGCTTGCTCTTATGCAGCTCGTCGATGTACGCTTGCGCCACATCCTGGAACGTGGACGACTCCGCCCGTCTCCCGCGATTGAGCAAGATCTCCCGCAATTGCGCGCAATCGTATCCATCGGCTGGACGAAAATCGTCCAACACGTCCTGGTATCCATTGAGCAGCTCGCGTAGCTTCGCGTTCGTGATCACCGCGTCCGCTCTGTTAATTACTTGCCCGTCCTTGAACTGACTAATGTCATCAATGACGAAACGGGTAACAATGTAACGAGTAACCGCCCGATGGCTTATGGCTACCCTTATCGAATGAGTTCCATCCTTTCTAATCTTGGCTGGAACGACAACTAATTTCAATGTTGGCATAACGTAAACTTAAATTAAAGTGTTAAAAAGGATTCGTTTTCTCTTAACATTTCCGCTCAAAAGTGAGCAGAACGCCCTTTTTATAGGGGCCACCCTGTTTTTTCAGGGTTCGTTTAGGGAAAGTGTTTCGCCCGTTTTCCGCTCAAAAGTGAGCGAAATGTACTTTTTTTAAAATTCACGTTTGATAAGAATCAGCTACGTTTTGTCGGATCATAGATGCGAGAAACGCCGTAATAATCGGCTTTACAGATTACTACGGCGTTTTCTTCTTTCTTGTGGACCAGCTAGGGCTTGAACCTAGGACCTCCAGATTATGAGTCTGTTGCTCTAACCAACTGAGCTACAAGTCCGGTGTATCCCATTTCGGGATGCGGGGACAAAAGTAATATATTCCATCGACTTACGCAAGGGCAGGTGCGGAAAACTCTTCAGAACTTGTATTTACGTTTGGGATTCTTCGGGAACCATCCCTTTTTCACCCGCTCCTCTTGCTCGAACACCTCCTTGATGGTCCAAAACGAGGAGAAGGCGAACACACCAAGCAGCGAGGCCAACACGATGTTGTCCACGCTGAACGAGCCTACTACTCCGGCTATGCCCAGGAGCAGGAAAATCCACCAGCATCGCGTACCCCAATAGTACTCGGCCTTCACCACCACGGGATGGAAGAGGCCGATGATGAGGAACGTACAGATGCCGATAAACAGGCCGGCCAAATGATACGTCGTGAGAAATTCCATCTACTTACTTTTCTACACGTATGGGAATCTCCTTCTTGATGCTCTGCTCCAGCGAGATGAGCGTTTCGGTGGCCACCACGCCGGGAATCTCCTGCATCCTGTTGTTCAATAGGTCCATCAGGTGCTCGTTGTCGCGTGCGTACAGCTTGGTCAGCATGGTGTAGGGACCAGTAGTGAAGTGGCACTCCACGATCTCGGGAATCTTCTCCAACTCGGCCACCACGGCCTTGTACATAGAGCCTTTCTCGAGCTTGATACCCACGTATGTGCAGGTGCGATAGCCCAGCGACTTAGGGTTCACGTGATAGCCCGAACCAATGATAACTCCCAAGTCGATAAGCCGCTGCACACGTTGGTGAATAGCCGCGCGAGACACTCCGCACTCGGCGGCCACGTCTTTGAATGGGATGCGTGCGTTCTGGGAGATGATTTCCAGAATCTGCCGGTCGAGGTTGTCAATCTTTTCCATATAACAGTTTACTAAATTCGGATTGCTTTATCAAAAAGTAAGCAAATATAGGCATTTATTTTATTCCGCATCCTATTTGACCTAAAAAAAGGGGAAAAAAGTAATCAGCGAAGCCCTCCCGGTATCGCATGTCGCCTTAAGAAAGCCACCGTGCGATGTATCTCGGGATACATCACGATATCGTCCTTGATGAACGGCACTTCCTTTCTGTATTCTTTCAGGAACTTCTCGAGCACAGGCGAGGTACGTGCCGGACGCCTGAACTCCAGCCCTTGCGCCCCATTCATCAGCTCGATGGCCAGTATGTGGTCCAGGTTATCTAATATCTTGAAAAGCTTAGTGGCCGCGTTGGCCCCCATGCTGACGTGATCCTCCTGCCCGTTGCTCGAGACGATGGAATCGCTGCTGGCCGGGTAGCAGTACATCTTGTTCTGGCTCACCATGCTGGCGGCGGCGTACTGGGGAATCATGAAACCGGAGTTCAGCCCGGGGCTGGCCACCAGGAACTCGGGCAGTCCGCGCAGTCCCATGATGAGTTGCGCCACCCGCCGCTCGGAGATGTTGCCCAGCTCGGCCAAGGCGATGCCGAGGAAGTCGAACGAGATGGCCAGCGGCTGCCCGTGGAAATTGCCGCCGGAGATGATGCGATCCTCGTCGGGGAATATGGTGGGGTTGTCGGTCACGGAGTTGATCTCGGTGAGCAACACGCCCGATACGTATCGTATGGCATCCTTGGTGGCTCCGTGCACCTGCGGGACGCAACGAAACGAGTATGGATCCTGTATGTGGCCCTTCGGGCGGACGATCAGCTCGCTGCCCTCGAGCAGCGTGCGAAAGTTTTCGGCCGTCTCTATCTGCCCCTGGTGCGGTCGAATCCGTTGCAGGCAGTCCATGAATGGATCGATCAGCCCGTCGAAAGCTTCGAGCGAGATGGCGGCGATCATGTCGGCCCGTTGCGACACACGCTGGGCCTTCAGCAGGGCGAACACGCCGTTGGCGCCCATGAACTGGGTGCCGTTGAGCAGCGCCAGCCCCTCCTTGCTTCGCAGCTTCACAGGTTTCCAGGCATACTCGTCGAGCACGCTTATGGCATCGCGCTTCCGCCCCTTGTAGTACACGTCACCCACGCCGATGAGCGGCAGGAAGAGATTGGCCAGTGGAGCCAGGTCGCCCGATGCGCCCAGCGATCCGCGGTCGTACACGATGGGCAGGATGTCGTTGTTGAAGAAGTCGAGAATGCGTTGCACGGTGATGACCTGCACGCCGCTGTGTCCCAACGAGAGGGCGTGCGCCTTGAGCAACATCATCAGCCTCACGATGACGGGATCCACCTCGGCGCCCACGCTACAGGCGTGGCTCTTTACGAGATTTTCCTGCAAGGTGTTCAGCTCGTCGGGAGAGATGTTCTTGTTGCACAACGAGCCGAAGCCCGTGGTGATACCATACAGCGGACCTTCCTGCTGCTCGATCTTCAGGTCGAGGTAGTCACGGCATCGTTGGATGCGCGCCACCACTTCGGGCGCCAGTTCCAAGCGCATGTTCTCCGTGAGTATCCGTTCGATGCTCTCGAAGGTGAGTTCCCTCGAACCCACGTAGTACACGTTGTGGCTCATAGCTTATTGTTTATTTCGGTTATCACTTTCTCTTCGAGGTCGATGACTTTGCGGGCCAGCTCTTCGATTCTGACCTCAAGATTCTCCACGAATGCCGCATCGTCGATGCCCGACAGGTTGACGCGCACATTGAGCAACGCGCCCAGCACAGCCGTCCGTGCGGTCATCATCGCCACTCCGGCGTCGGTCACGGCGTTCTGGTTTCCCTTCAGCTCCACTTGCTCGATAGATGGCATTATGCCTGCCACCACTTCGGCCACCTCCAGGGGCACCAATGCCGCCCTTTTGGTGGCTTCCTGTATCACGCCGGCGCGTGCCGCCTTCTGTTCGTCCGTCTCTTTGGGGAGCTTGTAGGCTTCGAACACCTCGTTGTAGGCGTCGCTGTCCTTGTCGATCAGACGGGTCAGTCTGTCGCGCGCCTGTTCGAGCGTCGAGGCGATGCCGCGCATCTCCTCCTCCACGTCGGCGTACTTCTTCCTACTGATGGTGAGGTTGGCCACCATCTGTCCGAGCGCCGCGGCCACGGCCCCGTTGAGTGCTGAAACGCTTCCTCCGCCGGGTACCGGTTCGTTGCCGGCCGTCTTGGCGAGAAAATCCTTAACTGTCAAATCCGCTAACATATACTTTCTTTTTTAAGATTGGTAAATACGAGGATTAGTGGCATGATCCGCCACCACGATTCCCCGCTTGATGGTCTTGTCCACGATGTTGATGCCCACGTGATAGGGCAGGAAGCGATACGAGGAAAATCGGAGCAGCGCCATGTCGGCTTGCTTCCCCACGTCGATGCTTCCTATGCGGTCGGCACGTCCCACCGCCGCCGCCCCGTTCAGCGTGAGTGCCGTTACGGCCTCCTCGGGCGATAGGCCCATGTAGATGCATGCCAAGGCGAAGAGCATGGGGATGGAGTTGGAGAAACAGCTTCCCGGGTTCAGGTCGGTGGCCAGGGCCACGGCGCAACCCGCGTCGATCATCTCCCTTCCGCGGGCGTACGGTTCGCGGAGCGAGAAGGCGGTGAGCGGCAGCAAGGTGGCTACCGTACGGCTCCCGGCCAGGTGGCGTATGCCATCGCCGGACACGTGCAGCAGGTGGTCGGCGCTTAGCGTGCCGAGCCGTGCGGCGAGGGCCGCCCCACCCGTGTCGGCCATCTCGTCGGCATGCAGCTTGAGGCTCATGCCGAGGTCGCGCGCCGCCATCAGCAACCGTTCGCTCTGTGCCACGGAGAACACACCCTTTTCGCAGAACACGTCGCAGCACAGGGCCAGCTCTTCACGCTTCACCTCGGGCAGCACCTCCTTGATGACGTAGTCGATGTAGTGGTCAGCCCGCCCTTTGTATTCGGGTGGCACGGCGTGCGCGCCGAGGAAGGTGGGCACGATCTCCGCCGCTGTCGTCGCGTCGAGCCGCCTCATCACGCGGAGCTGCTTCAGCTCCGTCGTCAGGTCCAGCCCGTAGCCGCTCTTGGCTTCGACGGTGGTGACGCCCATCTCGAGGAATGTCCGTACCCTCTCGGCGGCAGTCTCCAGCAGCTCCTCGGGAGTGGCGTCGCGGGTGGCCGTCATGGTGCTGACGATGCCTCCGCCGCGTTCCATGATGGACATATAACTGTCGCCTCGCAGTCTCCAGGCAAACTCCTCCTCCCGGTATCCGCCGAAGACGAGATGGGTGTGGCTGTCCACGAATCCGGGCAGCAACGCTTTTCCCCGTGCGTCGACGACGCGGTAGTCGGCCTCATCCACTTGCGCCATTACCTCCGCCGTGGTACCCACGTGGGTGATGATGCCGTCGGAGCAGGCCACGGCCCCGTCGGCCAGCACGCCGATATCGGCCATCGCCTCGCCTCGCTTGGCGGCGAAGCCCGAGCAGGTGACCAGCTCCGACGCGTGCTTGATGAGTAATTTTCCTTGTTCCATAAGCTTCCGGTACTCCTCTTGTCGTCACTCCATCATCTTCGCCTCCAGCACCTGCCGCAACGAGAAGTCCTCCAGCCCCAGGTAATAGGCGGCAGTATCGGTGAGCGCCTCCATGGGAACCAGTCCCACGATCTCGCTCCCCACCACGGGCACGCCGTATCGTCGAGCCTCCATCCTCACCATCTCGAAGGCTTGGTAGAGGGCGGTATGTGTATAGTCGGTCATGTTGATGGACACCTGCACGATGCCCCTCTCCTTCAGTTCCACGCCCATCGCCTTGCAGTAACGCAGCCCGCCGCCTATGAAACGAATCTTCTTGGCGATGCTGTCGGCCACGGCCAGCGCGTCGGTGCCGAGATTGACGTTGTAGGCCACCAGCGGCATACGCGCCCCGATGGCTACCACTCCGGCGGTTGGATGCCGGCGGGCTTCCCCGAAGTCGGGCTTCCACTCGGGCAGCCTGATTTTCTCCTCCATTCCCTCGAATTCCCCCTTGCGGATGTGGGCAAGATTCTCGCGTGCGGCCGAGGTTGCCGATTTCTCGTACAGGAACACCGGCAAGGCGTAGCGCGAGGCGACTTCCCCGCCCATCGTTCTCGATAGCTCGATGGCTTCGTCCATCCCGCATCCTCTTATCGGGATGAAGGGCACCACGTCCACCGCTCCCATACGGGGATGTTGGCCCGTATGCCTGTTCAGGTCTATCAGTTCCACGGCTCTTCCGATGGCTTCCAGCACGGCGGCTCCCAGCGCTTCCGGCTCTCCGACGACGGTTACCACCGATCGGTTATGGTCTTTGTCGCTGCAGTAGTCCAGCAGTTTCACGCCCTCCTTGCCACGGAAGGCGTCCACGATGCGTTCCACCTTCGCCAAGTCGCGTCCCTCGCTGAAGTTGGGTACGCATTCCATGATTTTGTTCCAGGTGCTCATACGTTATCTTAATATATATACCTTATTCTATTATATACGCTTGATGGTTCGTTCTATCAGTTCCTCGTCGGCCAGGTAAGGCATGGTGATGCTATACGCCCCGTCGTACTTCGCGTTGAAAGCCTCGGAAGTGCTCATGGCGTTGGCGTTGCGTGCCCACGAGCGTCGGGCCACGCCTCCCATCACGTCCCAAAGCATGGCCGAGCGCAAGATGTCGTCCACCCTTTCGCTGCCGTCGAGCAACATGCCAAAGCCGCCGTTGATAGCCTTGCCTATGCCCACTCCCCCACCGTTGTGGAGAGCCACGAGGCTCATCCCCCGCGCGGCGTTGCCGGCGAAGCACTGCACGGCCATGTCGGCCATGACGTTGCTGCCGTCGTATATGTTGGAGGTCTCTCGGAAAGGCGAATCGGTGCCACTCACGTCGTGGTGGTCGCGCCCCAGCATGATGGGTCCCACCTCGCCGTAGCGCACCATGCGGTTGAAGCGCAGGGCGATGTCTAACCGTCCCTCGGCGTCTTGGTAGAGGATGCGGGCCTGGGTTCCTACCACGAGGTTGTTCTTCTCGGCGTCGCGTATCCAGTTGTAATTGTCCAGGTCTTGTCCCCTGCGCGTGGTGTCGATGCAGGCCATGGCGGCCCGGTCGGTCTTGACGAGATCTTCGTGCCGTCCGCTCAGGCAGACCCAGCGGAAGGGGCCATATCCGTAGTCGAACAGCTCGGGTCCCATGATGTCCTCGACGTACGATGGCCAGACGAATCCGTCTTTCTCGTCCATGCCGTTCTTGGAAATCTCCGTCACGCCCGCGTCGTAGATGGCTTTCAGAAAAGAGTTGCCGTAGTCGAAGAAGTAGCTCCCCCGGTCGACCAGCCTCTTGACGACCCGATAGTGCCGCCGCAGCGAGTCGTCTACCCGTTGGCGGAACTCCTCACGGTGGCGCGCCAGCATGTCGGTGCGCTCTTCGAAGTCCATTCCCGCGGGACAGTATCCACCCTCGTACACGGCGTGACAAGAAGTCTGGTCGCTCAGCAAGTCGATATATATGTCTTGCTCGGCGGCGTACTCCAGCAGATCCACCACGTTGCCGTGGTAGGCCACCGACAGAGGTTCGGCGCTTCGCATGGCTTCGGCAGCCAGGGCGAAGGCTTCGCCGGGCCTCTCTGTCACCCGTTGCACCCACCCTTGCGTATGGCGGGTACGGATGCGCGAAGCGTCGACTTCCGCGATGACGCAGGCAGCTCCAGCCATCACGGCGGCCTTGGGCTGCGCGCCACTCATGCCGCCCAGCCCTGAGGAGACGAAAAGCCGTCCGCGCAGGTCGCCGTCGCGCGGTATGCCGAGCTTCTTCCGTCCGGCGTTGAGTAGGGTGTTGAAGGTGCCGTGCACGATGCCTTGCGGGCCGATGTACATCCATCCTCCGGCAGTCATCTGCCCGTAGTTGGCCACACCCATTTGCGCGGCGGTGTGCCAGTCGGCGGGATTGTCGAACATGCCCACCATCATGGAGTTGGTGATGATGACTCGTGGCGCGTCGGGTCTGGAGCGGAACAATCCCAGCGGATGTCCCGATTCCACCACGAGCGTCTGTTCGCGGGTCAGTTGCTCGAGGTATTGTTTGATGAGCTGGTATTGCATCCAGTTTTGGCACACCTGTCCGGTCTCGCCGTATGTCACCAGTTCGTAGGGATAGAGGGCGATGTCGAAACAGAGGTTATTGTCAATCATCACCTGGAAGGCTTGTCCCTCGAGGCAGTTTCCTTGGTACTCGCCGATGGGTTTGGCGCTAAGGTCTCCAGCCGGACGGTAGCGATATCCGTATATCCGTCCGCGGGTACGCAGTTCTTCCATGAATTCGGGGGCGAGCTGTTCGTGCAGCTCGTGAGGGATGTAGCGCAACGCGTTCTTCAGCGCGGTGGCCGTTTGTGCGGGGGGCAAGGTATAGCCTCTATCCGGCGCTCGCCTTATGCCCGCCACGAAGTCGGGATAAGGGGGTAATTGGTTAGATAGTTGTATTTTCATGTATGGGTCGGTACATTAAGGTACGCTAAAATCGGCGTCTAAAGTAGAGCTTTAATTGGAATAAAGCAAGAGAGAGGCGTATTTTTATCGCATTTTTATAAAAAGAAAGGTCGTCTCGTGCGACATTGCCTCGAGAAGACACGCACCTGTCCATGTTCGCCTATACCTCTTCCATCCGCTCCAGCTCCCAGCCGCGGAACTGCATCACTATGCGGTGCAGTGTCGTGCCTTGGCAGAGCTGGCGCACGCGGGGCGCCTCGGCGTAGCGGTGTATTTGCGCCACGGCCTCGTCCCATTGGCGGGTGGCTTGCTCGTCAGTCCGTTCGCGCGGCAGGTACTTCAGCTCGAGTATGTAGCTGTGCGCCACCTCGGGATAGCGTCCGCGGTCGGGCATCAGGAACATGTCGCAGAAGCCGTGGTCCAGCTCCAGCTCCGGGGCGAGCAGGTAGTAGGCCGCCACGCTGAGGTAGGCGGTGAAGAAACCCTGTATGTTGCGCTCGCCCTCGATGCCGCT
>JAISIZ010000057.1 GCA_031261785.1 Mediterranea sp. (in: CFB group bacteria) | reverse complement strand
TCCAAAGCGGGAATTGACCACGGCCGATAGATAACGAGTGTTCGTTTTCAGCTCTTTAGCCAAATCCTTTGCCGAATAGTTCGGATCCTTGTACTTCTTCTGAACCACAATGATGTTCAGTATCTTATCGTACAACTCATCAGCTAACTCAGGTCTGATAAGTGACCTGTAAGCAGCTTTTTTTTCTTTCTTGTCCCTTAAATTATAGGGACGCTTTTTTGGAGTCTCCTCCGCTTTTTTGTTTTCTAAATCACTCATTGAATTAACTGGTTAGGGTTTGTTTATCTAATTACTATTTTACGTTGCGTAACATTCGACCCACAAATGTCTCACTTTTTTTTGAGTTATACAAGAGTTTCCTCTTATTTCTATTAGATAAACAATGAAAAAAGGGCATTTTCTGATGAAATCGGGACTTTAATAGGGAACTTTAACATTTTTAAGTCCTTTGAATGCTAAAAAAGTATCACCGCTATTTATCTACACATCTTTAATCGCTCATAGAGTTCGGCGGGTGGGACCCCCAATTCGATGGTTTTTTGATAATCGGCCTTGGCCAATGCCTTCTTCTTCTGGTCGAGGTATATGTCGCCCCTCAGCAGGTAAGCGTCGGACAATGAGGCATCGAGACGGGTGGCCTCTTCGAGGTCGATGAGCGCGAGTTCGTCGTGCTTCATATCTCGCTCCACGCTGGCTCTTGCCACGTAGAGTATGGCGTCCCGCGGCATTTCGGCAATCATTTTATTCAAAATATCGAGCGATTCCCTGTACTTTCCCTCTTTCTGGTTTAGCGTGGCCAATCCCAGCCGTCCGCTGTAATTTTGCGGGTCAAGCTCCAAAAGATGGTTGTAATCATTCCGTGCGGTGGGGTAATCGCGGCGGGTGACGTAGATGTAGGCCCGGGTTTGTAGCGCCTCCTTATTGTTCTTGTCTTCGTCGATCACTTGGCAGTAATCGGCGTATGCGGCGTCGGTCTTCCCCATGTCCATGTAGAGCGCGGCGCGTCCCAGCAGTATGGGTACGGACTCCGGAGCCATGTTCAAGGCCAAGGAGTATGATTCGGCCGCTTTCTCGTATTCGCCCAGCTGGCGCCGTACTAATCCGAGATTGGCGAAGAGGATGACGTTTTTCGAGTTTTTGGGTTCCTGCTCGAGGGCCTTGACGAGCAGCTTCTCCGCTTGGCGCAAGCTGTCGCGGGCGACGCAGGCGTTGGCCTGGTCGAACAGTTCCTCGTAGGTCTGCGCCGACAGCGTGGCGGGCAGGCAGGCGAGCAGGAGGATGATCAATATCTTCATAGTCAGTTTCCTTGATGCACGGTGAGTTGCGGGAACGGGAAGTTGATGCCCTTCTCGTTGAAGGTGGCGTAGATGGTCCGGTTGACGTCGAAGTAGACGTTCCAGTAGTCGGCGCTCTTCACCCATACGCGCGCCACCACGTTCACGCTGCTGGCGTCGAGGGCATGGAGCGCCACGAAGGGGGCGGGGTTGCGGAGGACACGCTCGTCGGCCTCGAGAATATCCGTCACGACCTGGCGTACCTTGTCGAAGTCCTCGCCATAGTCAATGCCTACGATCCATTCTACCCGCCGGGTGAGTTGGTTGCTGTAGTTCACCACCACGCCGCTGCTGACGGAGCCGTTGGGAATGTAGATCACTTTGTTGTCGGCCGTGGTAAGTATGGTGTGGAAGATCTGGATCTCCTTCACCGTGCCCGCCATGTCCTGGCTCTCGATCCAGTCGCCTACCTTGTAGGGCTTGAAGAGGAGGATAATCAGTCCGCCGGCGAAATTCTGCAAATTGCCCGACAGCGCCACGCCGATAGCCACGCCGGCGGAGGCCAGCAAGGCGGCGAACGAGGTGGTCTCGATGCCCAGCGCCCCCACTACGGAGATGATGAGCAGGATGGATAGCGTGATGCTGACTAAGCTCTTCACGAACGACTTGATGCCCGGTTCCACTTCGCGCCGGTCCATCATGCGTGCCACCAATTTCTTGATCAGCGAGATGATGAAGCGTCCCACGACGAAGACGACGAGCGCGATAAGGATACGTTCGCCCCCGCGGATGGCGAGATCCAGCAATTCGCGCGAGAAGAGGGTGAATTTGTCAAGTCCCTGCGAGTTGCCAACGCCTTCTCTCAATAAATCGTCGGCCGACGCTTGGACGGCCTCCGACGCTTGTATCGCTTGCAGTAATAGAGACATAAATACGTTGTTCATTAGTAATAATGTGACAAAAGTACATCCTTTCCGCCAATAACGAAAAGTTTTTTTGCTTTTCTCACATAAATGCTCTACATTTGCCGCCGATTCGATAGTAGGGGTGCCTTAACATGACGGGCTGAGAACATACCCATAGAATCTGAACCGGGTAATGCCGGCGTAGAGAACTAATTATCATCTGAATGAAAACAAGACAATTGATGGCCATCGCCCTCACCGGCGTCGGCTATGCCGCACAAGCGCACGCCACCGACGCGGACAGCTTGCGAACAGTGAACCTGCAAGAGGTGCAGGTAGTATCCAACCGTGCCACGGCCAAGACGCCCGTGGCCTACACCAACATCGGGCAGGCCGAGTTGCGACGGGTGAACTTCGGGCAGGACATACCTTATATATTAGGTATGACGCCGTCGACCCTCACCACCTCCGACGCCGGGGCGGGAATAGGTTACACCACCCTGCGCGTGCGGGGCACCGACGCCACGCGCATCAACGTCACCGTCAACGGCATCCCCATGAACGATGCCGAGAGCCACAACCTCTTCTGGGTGAACATGCCCGACTTCTCGTCCTCCGTGCAGGACCTGCAAGTGCAGCGCGGAGCGGGCACGTCGACCAACGGCGCCGGAGCCTTCGGAGCCAGCGTCAACATGCGCACCGAAGCCGCCTCCACCCTACCCTACGCCGAGTTCAGCAGCTCGTACGGCTCGTATGGCACCCACAAGGAGACGCTGAAAGCCGGCACGGGAGTGCTGCGCGAACACTGGACGTTCGACCTCCGCCTCTCCAACATCGGCACCGACGGATATATCGACCGGGCCGCCGTCGGACTCAACTCCTACTTCGCGCAGGCAGGCTACTTCGCCGAAAACACTTCCGTCAAGCTCATCGCCTTCGCCGGAAAAGAGAAGACCTACCACGCCTGGAACTACGCCACCAAGGAAGAGATGGCCATGTACGGCCGACGGTACAACTCATGCGGAGCCTACATCGGCGACGACGGACAGGTACACTACTACGCCGACCAGACCGACAACTACCTGCAAAAGAACTACCAATTGCTGCTCGACCAACGCCTCGGGCAAGCCTGGACCCTCAACGCCGCCCTGCACTACACCAAGGGCGATGGCTATTACGAAGAGTATAAATCCGGCGCCTACTTCGAGGCGTACGGGCTGAAACCCTTCGAGGCCGACGGCGGCGAGGTGGCGAAGAGCGACCTGGTGCGCCGCAAGATGATGGACAACCGCTTCGGCGGAGGCATCTTCTCCCTGCGATACGCCGCCGGACGGCTATCGGCCATCCTCGGCGGAGGGCTGAACCAATATCGGGGACATAACTTCGGACGGGTAATCTGGGTGAAAAACTACGTAGGCTCGCTCGACCCCGCCCACGAATACTACCGCAGCCAGTCGAGGAAAACCGACGGCAACATCTACCTGCGGGCCAACTACGACCTCACGTCCGCGCTGAGCGCCTACGCCGACCTGCAATACCGCCACATCGGCTATACCATCGACGGCACCAACGACAAGTACGACTGGAACCAGGGAGCCATGCGCCCATTGGCGGTGGACGAGAAGTTCGACTTCTTCAACCCCAAGCTCGGGCTGAACTGGAACATCGCCCCGGGACAACGCGCCTACGCCTCCTTCTCCGTGGCGCGGAAAGAACCCACCCGCAACAACTACACCGACGGCGACCCCGACGCCTATCCGCGTCCCGAAAGGCTGTTCGACTACGAGGCGGGCTACGCCTTCGCCAACACCTGGCTCACCGCCAGCGCCAATCTCTACTACATGGACTACAAAGACCAGCTCGTGCTCACCGGCGCCCTGAACGAGATCGGCGAGCCACTCACCGCCAACGTACCGAGCAGCTACCGCGCCGGCATAGAGCTGGCGCTCGGCCTGCGCCCATGTCCGTGGTTCCGCTGGGACATCAACGCTACGTGGAGCCGCAACCGCATCAAGAACTTCGCCGAGGTGGTACCCGTCTACGACAACGCCGACGACTACAACCTCACGGCTACGCGCGTCATCGCGCACAAGAGCGCCCACATCGCCTTCGCGCCCAGCTTCATGCTCAACAACCAGTTCGCCTATATATATAAAGGTATAGAGGTGTCGCTCCGTTCGCAGCTGGTAGGCAAGCAATACATGTCGAACGCCGAGGTGGAGGCACAGACGCTCGACAGCTATTTCGTGAGCACCCTCAACGCCGCCTATACCTTCAAGCCACGCAAGGTGGCCAAGGAGATCACCGTAGGCGTCACGGTGTACAACCTCTTCGACGAGAAGTACGAGAACAACGGCTGGGCGTCGAGCGCCTACTACGGCGACCAGCGCGTGGACGATGCCGGCTACGCCGCGCAGGCGGGCACCAACGTGCTGGCGCACCTCACCATACACTTCTAATCGCCACCGACGATCATGGAATGGAACCTTTTGGAAATACTCGGCACCATCGTCGGACTCCTCTATCTCTGGTTGGAGTATCGGGCCAGCATCTACCTCTGGATAGCGGGCATCGTCATGCCAGCCATCTATATCGTCGTCTACTACCGCGCGGGGCTGTACGCCGACTTCGGCATCAACATCTACTACCTGGTAGCCGCCATCTACGGGTGGTGTTTCTGGGCATGGGGAGGAACGAGACGCGAGGCTCCGCCCATCGCGCGCATGCCCGTCCGCCACGTGCCACTGCTGCTGGTGGTGTTC
The DNA here is from genome assembly GCA_031261785.1 of Mediterranea sp. (in: CFB group bacteria). Classification (GTDB taxonomy): domain Bacteria; phylum Bacteroidota; class Bacteroidia; order Bacteroidales; family Bacteroidaceae; genus Bacteroides. The sequence continues at coordinate 11,667 of JAISIZ010000057.1, read as the reverse complement.
GTGGCGGCGCTGCTCGGCATCGCCTTCGCGCTCATCCGATACACCAACAGCAACGTGCCTTGGATCGACAGCTTCACCACCGCCCTCAGCATAGTGGGCTTGTGGATGCTGGCGCGCAAATACCTCGAGCAATGGCTCGTGTGGATCGTGGTCGACGTGGCGTGCTGTGGCCTGTACGTCTACAAGGAACTCTATTTCACCTCCGTCCTCTACGGACTTTACGCCGTCATCGCTATCTTCGGATACCTGCGATGGAAACAAATAATGAATGAACAATGGTCAGCCAACATTATCTCCCCCAAGCCGTGATACTCGCCAACGGCGAGTACCCCGCGCACCCGCTTCCGCTGCGGATGCTCGAAGAGGCCGACGTCGTAGTCTGCTGCGACGGCGCCGCCAACGAATACATCGCCCGCGGGCATACGCCACATACCATCATCGGCGACTGCGACTCGCTCCTGCCCGGATACAAGGAGCGCTTCGCCCGGGCCATCCACCCCGTGAGCGAGCAAGAGACCAACGACCAAACCAAGGCCGTCCGCTTCCTGGCCGCCCAAGGCATCGGGCGCATAGCCATCGTGGGCGCCACGGGCAAGCGCGAGGACCATACGCTGGGCAACATCAGCCTGCTCATCGAATACATGCGCCAAGGCATCGAAGCGCGCGTCTTTACCGACTACGGACAGTTCGTCCCCGCCCGCGACACGCGGACATTCGACTCCTTCGCCGGACAGCAAGTCTCCATCTTCTCTTTCGGGACAAGGGGAATGCGGAGCGACGGGCTGATCTATCCACTGAGTGACTTCACCAACTGGTGGCAAGGCACGCTCAACGAGGCGAAGGCCGACCGCTTCACCATCCACTGCGAAGGAGAGTATCTATTGTTCCTCGCATACAACAAATAGAGGGGAAAACACCGCGAACATCCCACGCGCACCCGCATGGCGACCTCGCGGCTCCGCGAGCATCCCATGCATAAAAAAACGAGGGAAGTATTCGTCGCGAACACTTCCCTCGCTCTGTGTACACCCTCAGGGATTCGAACCCTGGACCCACTGATTAAGAGTCAGTTGCTCTACCAACTGAGCTAAGAGTGCGACACAAATGTTAACCAAATCTATAAACCCATAGGAGTACACCCTCAGGGACTCGAACCCTGGACCCACTGATTAAGAGTCAGTTGCTCTACCAACTGAGCTAAGAGTGCGTTTCTTCCCGATTTGCGGATGCAAAAGTAGGTCTTTTATTCCATCCGAGCAAACATTCCGCCCGCTTTTTATCATCCTTTTTCCTTAGCTCATTCGAAGACATACAGCTCCGAAGGCGTATTTCGTTTTAAAGCAAGCAGTTGCACCTCCTTACCCACTGTCACGCCTTTGCTCCTTAATTTCCATTCCACGGTCTTGCAAGCCAATTCGGGATGATTGTTGTCCTTGCTGAGGTGGCAGAGCCATACGTAACGCAGGTGTTCGGTGATGTTCTCGGCCAGGAAATCGGCCGTCGCCGCGTTGCTCAGATGCCCGGTGACGCTGGCGATACGCGCTTTCAGGAAGTCGGGGTACGCCCCCGCCCTCAGCATCTCTTCGTCGTAGTTGGCTTCCAGGATCAGGTAGTTGGCCTTGGCCACGTAGCGTGCGGCGGTGGGCGTAATCTCGCCCAGGTCGGTGAGGAAGGCGAAGACCTTGCCATCGGCCTCTATGCGGTAGCCCACGTTGTCGGTCCCGTCGTGGGGCACCTCGAACGATTCGACGCGGAAGTCGCCCAGCGTCATGGGTTGCTCCTTCTCGAGATAGCGGATGGACGAATGTAGCTTCTCGGACATGCAGTAGCTCCTCGCCATCCCTTCGTGCACCCGCATGGTGGCGTATATGGGTATGTGCAGCTTCTCGCCGAGGTAGCCCACCGCCTTGATGTGGTCCACGTGGTCGTGCGTCACGAACACGCCCCAGATGCTCTCCATCGGGATGTCGTGCTCCTTCAGGGCCTTCTTTATCGTTCGGATTCCTATCCCCGCGTCGACCAGTATGCCGCAGGTATCGGTGCCCAGGTAGTAGCAGTTGCCACTGCTGCCGCTGGCTAAGCTCATAAATCGTATCTTCATGCTGATGTCCTCTTGCTATATCACGAATGAGATGCCGCCAATTCCCGGCAAATCGGCGGCAAATATAGGCAAAAAACGGATGAATCAGCGGGTCGCTCCCCTTTTTCTGTCCATCGCGCGGGTGATTCGGGCGAAGAGCAGCAAGGCAATGGCCGACACCAATCCGATGACGGCGAAGTAGTACCAGATGTGGTGCGCGTCGGCGCTGGCCGCCTCCCAAGCCGCGTGGCTGTCGAACAGCGAGGGGTCGGGACAGTAGCGGGTGAGCAGCGCGCCGCCAATGCCAAAGCCCAATATGGACGAGAGGAACGAGTGCAGGTGGCTAAAGCCCAGGTACATCCCCTCCTCGCCCTTGGGCGCTTGCAGGGAGAAGTATTCCATGTAGCGCGGCGAGATGAAGCACTCGGCCAACGCCTGGACCACGATGCCCGCCACCATCATCAGCGTGATGTTGCTCACGCCCGCTATCCAGTCGGCGCCCAGCAGGTTGCCGAAGGCCATCAGCAACGCCGAGAGGGGGATGAGGAACATGCCCACGTTCATCGAGGTGATGGCGCTACGTTTGGCCATGAGGCGGGTGACGAAGCCCACGCAGCACACCACCACGAAGGGATTCACGTTGGCTATCCACCCCGGACGGGCACTCTCGCCCGCCATGCGGATGACGTACTTGGGCATGGTGGCATACAGCTGTTGCTGCACCATCCAGAAACCCGTCACGATGAGTATGAGGACTATCAGGCGCCAGTTGGTGGCGATGCGCAGGAAGCCTTGCTTGATCTCCGCCAGGCTCTTCCCCTCGCCCGCCGTCTGCGTGGATTTATAGAGCAGAACCACGGCCACCAGCGCCACCAGCGTCATGACGGCCGAGAAATAATTGATGTAGATGTACGCCTGCTCGCCTATCGCGCCGCGCAGGGGATCGATGATGATCTTGCCGCTAAAAGCGCCGATGTTCACCATCATATAGAAGATGGAATAGCCGCGGGCGCGGGTGGCCTCGGTGGTCTCTTTCGCCACCGAGCCGGAAATGATGGACTTGATGAACGAGCCGCCCACCATCAGCACCAGCAAGACAGGGACAATGGCCCAGCGCGTCCAGCTGTCGAGCAAGCCATTGAAGGTCGCCGACGCCTCGCCGTAGCTCACCAGGCCCGACGCCTCAAGGAGGGTGGGAAGCACGCCCAATCCCAGGTAGCCCGCGGTGAGCAGGACGAAAGCCAGGATCATGGATTTCCGGAACCCGATCTTGTCGGCATAAGCTCCCGAAAAGATGGGCAGCAAGTACAAGCCGCCGGAGAAGAGGCCCGAAATCATGCCTGCCTCGAGGTCACTGAAACCTAATATATTCGAAAGATAGATGGTTAGAACGATGAAGACGGCATAGTAAGCCATGCGTTCAAACAGTTCGACTGTGGTGCTCACCCAAAAGGCTCGAGTGAAACCTTTGGCGGAGCGCTGCGGGGAATTGTTCATGGACGTATTGATATTAAATTTGTTAATTCGGTGGCAAAGATATGCTTTTTTGCCGTAGTGTACGTATCTTCGCGACCTAATTAAGGCTAAAAACATGATTATAGCGGTAGATTTCGACGGGACCATCGTGCAGCATCGGTACCCGCACATTGGCGAGGAAATCCCTTTCGCCATCGAGACATTGAAACTTTTGCGGCAAGATGGCCATCGCCTCGTGCTGTGGACGGTGCGCGAGGGCGAGTTGCTCGACAAGGCCGTGGCCTGGTGCCAAGCCCGGGGACTGGAATTTTATGCCGTCAACAAGGATTATCCCGAAGAGGAAGACGACCATAAGGGCTTCTCGCGCAAACTGAAGGTTGACCTATTCATCGACGATCGTAACCTGGGTGGCCTGCCCGACTGGGGAGTGATCTACCAGGTCATCAAGGAGCGGAAGCAGTTCGCCGACATCTACCAGCTGAGAGACCCCGACGAGCGGCCCGCGCCCAAGAAGAGATGGTTTGGCTGGTAACTGAGGGGTTATCCGCACGCCTAAATTATTTTTCCGATCCCGAAAGCAGAACAAAAACTTTCCGGATGGCGTTATAATTATAGCTAAAAGAAAACAATTTTGAACAAACAATTGCTTATGGTTTACAAGTTATTATTTCCATCCAAAGCGAACGCGACCAATATGTCGCTGCTTTTGCTCGCGGCCCGCATCATCTTCGCCGGGCTACTCATGACTCATGGCTTCGAGAAACTCACCCATTTCGACGAAACAATGGCCAAGCTGGGCGACCCCATCGGTATGGGTGCCGAGATTTCGGCCGGCTTAGCCATCTTCGGAGAGTTCTTCTGCTCGCTGGCTTGCGTCTTCGGTTTCCTGTACCGCCTGTCCATGATACCAATGATCGTCACCATGTGCGTGGCCTTTTTCATCGCCCACGGCGCGAGCTTCGCGAAAGGCGGAGAAATGGCCTTCGTCTACTTGGCCGTCTTCGTGCTGATCTACATCGCCGGCCCGGGCAAGTATTCCCTCGACTACCTCATAGGCGAGAAGCTGACGAAAAAAAGACGTTAAACGTCGGGACACAGGAAAAAAAGATAGCCCAAAGTAACGTGGTACTTGAGTAAATGTATTATATTTGTGCCGTTTTAATGGAAAAAACAATAATAATCAATTAATCAAAAACCTGTTTTATGAAAAGAAGTAAACTTACTCTTGTTGCCACGCTGCTAAGCGTGAGCTTGATCTTCACCTCTTGCGTGGGATCGTTTGGGCTATTCAACCGCGTTTCGTCGTGGAACCAATCCGTTTCCGAAAATAAGTTCGTCAACGAACTTGTCTTTCTCGCGCTCCACATCGTACCAGTGTATGAGGTTTCATATCTGGTCGATGCCTTAGTCATCAACTCCATCGAATTCTGGAGCGGCACCAACCCCATGGCTAACGTGGGCGACGTGAAGAAGGTGAAAGGCGAGAACGGCAACTATCTGGTCACCACGCTCGAGAACGGCTACTCCATTACCAAAGAGGGAGAGACGGCCTCCATGAACCTTATCTACGACAAGGACGCCAACACGTGGAACGTCGTATCGGGCGACTATAGCACCCCGATTACTCGCGTGAACGACGACGGCACCGCCGACCTCTTCCTGCAGGATGGCCAGACGCAAAGCGTATCGCTCGACGCGCGCGGCATGCTCGCCGCACGCCAGCTCACCAGCGGAGCGATGCTGGCCGCACGCTAAAGAGCTTTCCCGCTCTACCATATTTTCAGGCACGGGTATTAGCCAGGCTAACATCCGTGCCTTTTTCATTACCATCATCGCCACACATCATCACCCCTCCATCCATGAGCGAACTACTCGTCTACAAAGCTTCCGCAGGATCGGGAAAGACATTCACCCTCGCGGCCGAGTACATCAAGCTGCTGATAGCCGACCCGCACGCCTACCGGCAGATACTCGCCGTGACCTTCACCAACAAGGCCACGGCCGAGATGAAAGAGCGTATCCTCGGACAGCTGTACGGCATATACGCCGGCGACAAGGATTCCGACGCCTACCTCCGGCGTGTATGCGACGACACGGGAAGAAGCGAGAATGAGGTGCGCCAAGCCGCCGGGACCGCGCTCCGCCACATGCTGCACGACTATAGCCGCTTCCGCGTGGAGACCATCGACTCCTTCTTCCAATCCGTCATGCGCAACCTCGCCCGGGAGCTGGAGCTAAGCCCCAACCTCAATATCGAGCTGAACAACGCCGAGGTGATCAACGACGCCGTGGACCAAATGATCGAGGAACTCGACGCCAACTCGCCCACACTGCTCTGGCTGCTCGACTACATCGACGAGCGTATCCAGGGCGACAAGCGATGGAACGTCTCCGACGAAGTGAAGAAGTTTGGCATGAACATATTCGACGAAGAGTATATCGCGCGAGGCAAAGCCCTACGCCAGAAGCTGCGCCAACCCGACAACGTGAGGGCGTATCGCAAGCAGTTACGGGCACTGGAGGCCGAGGTGCTCGACGAGATGGGCGACTTCGCACGGCAGTTCACCGAAACCCTCGCCAACCACGAACTCATCCCCGCCGACCTCAACAGGGGCGACAAAGGTATAGCGGCCTACTTCCGCAAGCTCGCCGAGGGGAAACTCACCGACGACATCAGCAACGCCTCCGTGGAGAAATGCCTCGCCGACGCCGGCGCGTGGACCACGAAAAGCGCGCCGCGCCGCGCCGACATCATCGCCTTGGCGGAGGAGAGGCTGATGCCACTACTCAGGCGGGCCGAAGAGTCGCGCCCGCACGACAACATGCTCCTCAACAGCTGCCGCCTCTCTATCCAACACCTCAACAACCTCCAGCTACTGGCCGACATCGACGAGGAGGTGCGACAGCTCAACTCGGAGAACAACCGCTTCCTGCTGTCGGACACCAACGCCCTACTCCACCAATTGGTGGGCGACGGCGACTCCTCCTTCGTCTTCGAGAAGCTCGGAGCCAACATACGGCACGTGATGATCGACGAGTTCCAGGACACGGGACGTATGCAGTGGAGCAACTTCAAGCTGCTGCTGCTCGAAGGATTGTCGCAAGGAGCCGACAGCCTGATCGTGGGCGACGTCAAGCAGTCCATCTACCGCTGGCGAAACGCCGACTGGAGCATACTCAACGCCCTCGACACACGCCTCGACCGGTTTCCCATACGGGTCAAGACGCTGGCCATCAACCGGCGGAGCGAGACCAACGTCATCCGCTTCAACAACCGCGTATTCACCGCCGCCACCCGCTACCTCAACGACATCTACCGCCAACAGCTGGGGCACGACTGCGACGACCTGCTCAAAGCGTACGCCGACGTGGAGCAGCAGTCGCCCCGCACGGAAGAGAAAGGGTACGTCAAGGTATCCTTCCTCGCCTCCGACGAGGAGGCCAACTACGCCGAGCGAACACTCGTCGCCCTCGGCCAGGAAGTGGAACGCCTCGTCTCCACCGGCGTGCGTCTCTCCGACATCGCCATACTCGTGCGGAAGAACAAGAGCATACCCCGCATAGCCGAGTATTTCGACAACCATCTTGGCTATAAGATTGTCTCCGACGAAGCTTTCCGCCTCGACGCGTCACTTGCCACGCACGCCCTCGTGGACGCCCTGCGTTGCCTCTCCGCCCCCGCCGACCGCATAGCCGTGGCCACGCTCACCAAAGAGAGCGGCGGACAACTACCGCCCGAGTTCCTCCGCCGCCGCGAAGAACTCCGGCTCATGCCTCTCTACGAATTGCTCGAAGAACTGTACGTCATATTCTCCATAGACCGTGTCGACGGACAGGATGCCTACCTCTTCGCCTTCTTCGACGCCGTGACGGACTACTTGAGCAATCATCCGTCGGACATCGACAGCTTCGTCCGTCATTGGGACGAGACGCTAAGCTCCAAGACCATCCCCGGAGGCGAAGTGGCCGATGGCATACGCATATTCTCCATCCACAAATCCAAAGGATTGGAGTTCCACACGGTGCTCATCCCCTTCTGCGACTGGAAGATGGAGAACGAGACCAACGACCAATTGGTGTGGTGCGCCCCCTCGGTGGCTCCGTTCGACGCGCTCGACATACTGCCCATCACCTACTCCTCCCGCATGGCACAATCCATCTACAACAACGACTATCTGCGCGAACGGCTGCAACTATGGGTCGACAACCTCAACCTGCTCTACGTCGCCTTCACCCGTGCGGGCAAGAATCTCATCGTATGGGGAAAGCTACAGGCCAAAGGAACCATGTCCGAACTGCTGGCTGCCGCCCTCCACGGCATCGACAACGTCGACCGCGTCGACGGACAAGATCCTGCCGAGACCGAACCCGACGAAGCCGCCGACTACGAAGTGGGCCTGCCCTGTCCCTCGGCGGCACCCCAGCCACAAACCTCCACGACCAACAAGCTCGTTTGGCGACCCGCCAGACGTCCCGTGAGGATGTGTTCCTCGCGCCGCGACGTGGAGTTCCGCCAATCCAACCGCTCGGCCGACTTCATACAAGGCATTGACGAAGAGGAGTCCGACAGCCGCTTCATCAACCGTGGCCGACTGCTGCACACGCTCTTCTCCACCATCCTCACCACGGACGACATCGACCCGGCCATCGCTCGCCTTGTCGCCGAGGGCGTGATGAATCCCGACCAGGTCGAAGAGGTGCGGCAACTTACGCGCAAAGCTTTCCTCACACCCGAGGTGTCCGACTGGTATTCGGGGCGCTGGCAGCTTTTTAACGAGTGTTCTATCATATACAAGGAGAACGGCGCCCTGCAAACCCGTCGCCCCGACCGCGTGATGATGGCCGACGGCGAAGTCGTGGTCGTGGATTTCAAGTTTGGCAAGGAAAACCCTAAGTACAATCGCCAAGTGTCCGACTACATGCGCCTCCTCGCCCGCATGGGATACACCAACATCAGCGGCTATATATGGTACGTCGATGAGGAGCGCGTCGAGGCCATCCCTTATACTCCGTGACAGAATCTTCGCTGATCCGCGAAGAACTCACGCGCCGCATGGGGGGGGTTGCGAGGTCGACAAATTCCAATCGCGAATTAGCGAGAAGCGAAAAGCCCGGACTTTTGTAATCACATTTCGGGAATGGAGAAAAAAGCCCGGACTTTTGTAATCAGATTTCGGGAATGGAGAAAAAAGCCCGAGCTTTTGTAATCAGATTTCGGGAATGGAGAAAAAAGCTCGGGCTTCTCGTTTCACGCGGATTTGCATACGGCCATGTCCTCCCGCGGAGTTACCTCTCTCGGCTCTCATTCCGCCGGGGTGCGGGCTAAACTTCAAATTTTTGCTTATTTTTGAGGCAATAGTGCGAGATCTCGACATTTATTCGTAAGTTTGCGCACCAATTATCAACCAATTCACAATTCTAACATGCGATTCAGCAAAATCATAAGCGTGGTGTTGTTCCTGTCGGCCTCCGTGCTGGTGGGGGCGCGCAATCAGTCCGGCGAGTTCACCGTACTCCAATGGAACATCTGGCAAGAGGGAACGATGGTTCCCGGTGGCTACGAGGCCATCGTCAACGAGATTGTCAGGCTGAAGCCCGACTTCGTGACACTGAGCGAGGTGCGCAACTACCATCAAACCAACTTCACTGCCCGGCTCCGCGCCTCGCTGCGGGAACGCGGCCTCGACTACTACTCATTCCGCAGCGACGACACCGGCCTGCTGAGCCGCCATCCCATCGTCGACTCGCTCACCGTCTTTCCCCTCAACGACGACCGGGGCAGCATCTACCGCCTCACCAGCTCGGCCAACGGGCGGAAGGTGGCCGTCTACACCGCCCATCTCGACTACCGCGACTGCGCCTACTATAACGTGCGGGGATACGACGGCTCCACGTGGAAGCCATGTCCCATCCCCACATCGGTGGAAGAGATCCTGGAACGCAACGTGGCCTCCCAGCGCGACGACGCCATCCGCCTTTTCATCGCCCAGGCGGCGAAAGACGCCGCCGAGGGGTATGCCGTTGTCCTGGGGGGCGACTTCAACGAGCCGTCGCACCTCGACTGGACAGAGGCCAACAAAAACCTTTACGAGCATCACGGCTTCGTGGTGCCCTGGACGGTGACCACGCTGCTCGCCGAGGCCGGCTTCACCGACAGCTATCGCCACCTCTACCCCAATCCGCTGACACATCCCGGCTTCACCTACCCCTCGGACAACATAGCCAAGGCACCCGGAAAAATCACCTGGGCACCCAAGTCCGACGAGCGCGAGCGCATCGACTACATCTTTTATAAAGGCGACGGCCTGCGGGCGAAACGGGCCATCATCTTCGGACCCAGCAAGAGCATCGCCTACTGCCAGCGGGTAGAGAGCACGTCGAAAGACAAGTTCCTCCTCCCGCTCGACGTATGGCCCACCGACCACAAGGGCTTGCTCGTCACGTTCGGCTGGCGCTGAGCCGGCATCCGCCGACCTTGGCGATAACATTGCAAGATAACCAAGTGTCTCGTGAAGTAATCTCACAAATCCTTGGGCATAGTGATTTGGCGACAACAAACACCTATTTGGATAGCTTTGCGAGTAGCGTGATTGATGAGGCAGTAAAAGTATTGTAAACAAGATAAAAATAGGAAATATGGAAGAGATGCCAAATAGCGACATCGTTTATGTAAGGAGCGCAGATTTGTTGCATGATGCGCAACAAATTATCGAAAGCGCACGAGAGATGTGGCATACCATGCCGTGAATGTTTCGCTGGTACAACGGAACTGGCTGCTTGGAAAACGAATTGCCGAAGAAGAGCTGCAAGGACAAGAGCGTGCCAAATATGGGACGGAAGTGATTAAAAAGCTATCGAGAGAGTTGACAGACATATACGGTAAAGGCTTTGATTTTAGTACACTTTACAAGTTTACCCGCTTCTATAGGCTGTTTCCAGAGATTTTGGACTCTGTGAGTCCAAAATCTGTTCCCTTTCTCACATGGACGCACTACCGCATTCTTATTCAAGTAGAAAACGATGAAGCTCGCCGCTGGTATGCCAATGAAGCGGCACAAGAGACATGGGGCGTGCGCACCCTGCAACGCAACATCTCATCTCAATACTATTCCCGCTTGCTGAAGTCCCAACACAAAGATTTGGTGCGAAATGAAATGATACAACTCACAAGCCCCAGGCAGCAAGACAAGCTGGAGTTTATAAAGAACCCTGTCGTTGCCGAATTCTTGGGGTTGTCGCCAAACAGCGACTTCACCGAAAACGATTTGGAGACGAGTATCATATCCAACCTACAAAAGTTCCTGATGGAGCTGGGTAAGGGCTTTGCTTTTGTCGCACGCCAGCAGCATATCCGTACCGAAAAACAGGAGTACTTTCCGTAAAGCTCGATTTTCTTCGTCATTTTCCAGAGTCGTTCTATGATGTTCAGGTTGGGGGAATAAGGAGAAAGGAACAGCAATCCGATATTGAACGATTCAGCTTCTTGCTCCCGCACAAAGTATATATCATGTTACGTAGGTCAGCTATGGTAAGTTTTATGTGCATGCTACTCAATAAGATGGCGCTATCATTTTTTCCATTTTCGCGTTTTCATCCGCAGTGAGACTCTCGACCAACGATGCCAATGCCTCGAGAAAATCAGGATCGTATCGGCCGGTTGCTTTCAGGGATTCGATTTCTTGAATGAGCGTATCCCGATTCTCTATCTGGCTCCTTATCGTGTACAAATCGCAGACGGCATCCTCACTGGGGCTTTTGTCGATATACTGCTGGATTTCACCAACGATCTCAGTGTACAGCCTGATACTGGATACGGAATCTCCTTCGGCCTTGCGTCTCATGATCTCAAACGATTTCAGATACATATTTTTCAGATACGACCTCTCGAAATCATCCGGCCTCCAAGTCTTCAGGTACTCAATACCTTCCGAGTATTTCTTGAGCAGCGAGAGCACGGATACTTTCCTATAGAAGACGGCGTATTTGAATGAGTTGGAAAAAACGGTCGATACCCGTTCACCAAAAACGGCCATATCCGTTCACTTTTTGCTATCCGATTGCAAAGTTAGCCATTTTTTCTCAAACTGTCACCTTTGAGTTCAAAACGTAGT
>JAISIZ010000048.1 GCA_031261785.1 Mediterranea sp. (in: CFB group bacteria) | reverse complement strand
ACTACGTTTTGAACTCAAAGGTGACAGTTTGAGAAAAAATGGCTAACTTTGCAATCGGATAGCAAAAAGTGAACGGATATGGCCGTTTTTGGTGAACGGGTATCGACCGTTTTTTCCAGCTTTCGACAACGAAAATGCCAGCATCTCATTCGGGGCATCCGCTTAATAGCCCGATGAGATGCTGGCAACGAAATGAAGGCGATGGAGCAATCGATCAGAAGAATAGCGTATTGCTCGTCTTGAGCACGATGTCGACATCGATGTTCTTGCCAATAACGCGCATGGAACGCAACAGGTCTGTGGAGATGGGACAGACAATGATACTGTCGTGATTGTCGTACTGCGCCTGCACCTCGGCAAGGCTGTCCCTGATCTCGGCATACACCTCGTGGGAAGTGTCGGCCAGGAAGATTGATTTCTGGACGCGGACACATCCCTTGCGGATGAGGTACTTCACGATGAGGTTGCGTATCCGGTTGTTCTCGATGTCGTACATCACGAAAAATGTCATATTCAGCTTGCTATGTTTACGGTTGATCAGTCCAAAGAGTTGGCGAACACGCTCCTCGATAGATGGCAATCCATCGGGCGAGGAGCGCTCCGCATCAATGAGGGGAAGCGGCGCGTGGACGCATAAGCCCGAGCTGCGAATCTTGCCCAGCATCTCGGCCAAGGGAATCTCTTTCTTCTTTCGGGGCATGGATATGAGGTGCTATTATTGCATGGTGACGTTGATGGCGTTGTCAGATGCTTGGTTCTTCTTCTTGTCAAAACCTTTGGTGAGGTCGAACGTCACTCGTAACCCAGGTACGGCTTCTTCGGATTTTACCCTAAAGTCTCTAAGGCGAAAGAAATAGGTGCGCCCATTATCAGCCTTGATAAAGCCAGCGTTTCCGGTAGGAAGGATAGAATGGACGACACCTGATAACTGGGTCACCGAAGGCTGGGAGCGAACGCTTCCGAGCGCTTCGCGCAGGCGGTTGTCGCGGTCGGCGTTGGGTGAAACTCGGAGCAAGTGGACGAGGTGGGCATATCTCTTAGCCTCGTCGGTCTGGCCAAGCTTTCCCAAGATATCGGCAAGAAGCTGGTAAAGGGCACCGCGCATGGAAGGGTCGCCTGGCTGAGCAGCGGCTCTGCGGGCATGAGTGAGCGCTTCGCCGATTATTCCCTGTCGATAGAGAATGTCGGCGATCTCCTTCTCGATAAACCAATCACGCTTGCGCGAAAGCAAAGACTTGAGCAGCTTGAGCGCGACATCGTCCTCTCCTTTGCCGCGATGGGCGAGAGCGACACGCCAGCGGAACCAGGCGTCGTTGTCGTAATGGAATGCGGTGAGCTTGGCAAGCGCCTCGGTGGAAAGGGCGATGCATGGATCCCACTCCCCTTTTTCGAGCAGCGCCTTGGCGCGGTACATATAGTAACGTTCCAGCTCGGAGGCCACCTCTCGTTGTTTTCCCTTAGGGTCGGTAAAACTGAAGACCGACGTGCCGAGACGCTCGGGACGCAGGCGGTCAGTCCATTCGAGCATCGCCTCGGTGGGATAACTGGAGCGGCTGGAGAGGTAACTCAGAACCTTGAACACGGTGACGGTATAGGCGGAGTGCGGGGCCTCTTGCGAGGTGAGCCGCATGATGGCCGTAGCGGCACGCAGGAATGTAGGCTCGTGGCACACCGGCTCGGGAACGATCTCCGTATAGTAGACACACCAGGCGTAGAGTTCGCGGGCGGGGACGAAGTCCGGGTCGATGCGGTACACTTCCCGGCAGATGTCGAGCGCCTCGACGTAGCATTTCTCTTGCTTGAGGCAGAAAGCGTAGCGCCAGCCATCCCATGCCGTACGCTCGTCGGGGCAACCCTCCCACAGCTTGCGAAAAAGGGTGGCGGCGTCTTTGTACTGGTGCCCGGCCTGCAGGACTTCGGCCTCGCGACGCAGCTGTCCGCCCACACTGGATGGAGTGGAGTCAGAGCTATCGGTCGGCGCGGGATGAATGAGGACATAGTCGTCGATGAACGCTTGCAGGTACGACTGCATGAGCGTGTTGAGTTGGTCCGAGGTGCCTTGCTTGGGCGACTTCACGACGGAGAATCCCTTTTTGCCAAAGAAGAGGTTGATCTCTGCCGTCGCGCCACCGGCCTGGAAGGTGAACTTCTTGCCGTAGGAGATGTTCTCCACGTTCGCGGTCCGCACCCCCGACTCGCCAATGTAGCGCAGCAATTTCTCGAGCACCTCATCGAGCTGCTCGGGGACGTAGACCTGCGGTTTGGAGCGCGGCGCCCGCGATTTAAGCTGCAGGCGTCGCTTGATGAACTCAATAGCCTCGCCGCTGGGGACGGGACGCTCCTCCTTGGGCAAGGATGCCGCGGTGCGGGTATGCGCGTCGTCCTCGGCCTTCATCTGGCGGATTTGCTCGCCAACGGCAAAGGGATTGTCGAAGTCGACAAACGCCTTCATGCTTACAGGCTCGGCGTCGGGACGGAAAAAGGCGTCGGGGTCGTAGCTGAGGAAGCAGGCGCGCGACACGTCGGAGGTACGCGTATCCACCACCTGCTCGAAGCCATATTCGGCGGAGAGGGAGCGGGCAAAGGCTTTGTAAAAGAGCGAATATCGCCCGGCGTCGTGACAACGCCCGTCGAGACGAAAGAGAACTTTCAGCCCGTCTTCGCCGGGAGAGAGAAAAAGGAGCATGACGCGGGGATCGGTGCAGAGACGGGTACGGAGGTCGTCGATGTCGAGTCCTTTTTCGCCAATGTGGTCGATGTCGATGATGAAATGCTCGGCGTAGCCGAAATTTTCGACGCGCCGGTAGGGCGGGTCGAAAATGGCGCAGACGGCGTAGGGCAGCTCGCGCTTCATCACGGCATACTGCTTGGGGTCGAGCGTGCGAACGAGACGGAGACGGGCGATGAGCGTCCGCATGGCCTCGTCGGGACGGCGGATCCGCGCGTGGAGCGTCTCGGGATCCAGGGCGGTCAGCAGATCGTCTTTCTGCTGGATGTGCTTTCCTTCTGATAACATATATTCTCTGTTAATGGTCAATCTAACTCTTGAATTTCTGTGCCAATGCCTGCGCCTGGAGGTCGATGTGCGTAAGGCGCGAACGTTCGAGGCGGCCGATGCTGACAATCTCGGCGAGGTAGTCATTGAGGGACTGTATCAGCACTCGCCGACCCAGTCCCTCGAGCCAGCAGGAGCCGTCGGCGCGGTGCGAAAAGTATTCCTCGCCAACGACACACTGACGAAGGAGTGTCCACACCACGTAGTCGACCCAGACACGGTAGCGTTCGATGACGTCGTACACCAGCACAGGGCGATTGTATTCGTCGCGATGCAGCACGCCGATGTAAGGGTCGATGCCCGCACGGATGAGCGCACCCTCTACCTTGCCGTAGAGCATACCGTAGCCGTAGTTAAGCAAGGCGTTGGCGACATCCATGGCGGGATGCTGCGTGCGTTCGCCAAAGCGGTAGCGCTCAGGCAGGAAAGTGTTCATCTGTTCGAAGTATATCTTGGAGACGATGCCCTCCCAGCCACGCAGTTGCGCGGCCACCTCGGCCACGTGGTCGCCTGTCAGGGCTTTCAGCTTGCGGTGGTAGGTCTCGAGGCGGAGCACAGCGCGGTCGGTAGACGGGCGATGTTCGTCGTCGGCGCTGCCGAAGGTGGAGAGCAACGCTTGCTGGTTCTCGATCTTGAAAGCAATTTCGTCCACGATCCACCGCATGGCGGCGGGGGACTGCGCAAATTCCAGCTGCCCCTTGCGTATGGTGGAAATGGAACCGTATCTGTTGCTCCAGACGCGGCCGATCGGCCGTCCGCCCTTGTCGACAAACAACACCTCCACCTCGTGCTCAATGGCCAGTAAGGCGGCGTCGCTGCTGATCTGCGTACCTCGGTGAATCTGTATGCTGCGCACGTCGGACGGCGCTATGCGCCGCTTGCCGTCCTTGTTCACCACTACGAAACAGTCGTTGTCCTTGGTGAGCGCGGTGCCAAATGTAGATAGGATGAGATCCATGAAAGGGGCTGGGTTAATACATCCACGTATCTTTTAGGGGCTCATACGCTTCTTTAAAAGCCACCGCTGATTGAAGATACGTCGGAAGTTCTATGCCCATGGACTTAGCGTACATATTGGCTTGAGTAAGAATGCGGCTCACTTCTTGCTCACTCCAATATATGGGCACGCAGAGCATAAATGTATGGCGTTCTATGAGTTCGAGCATTTTCTCCTTGTTTCCTCTCAGGTAGGCCAAATCTATCTCGCGCATCAACAGGACAGGTAAGACTCTCCTGTCTTCCCCATCCGATTTGTCTACACCCAGATATTCCCTGATTCTTTTCACGTTGTTCGCCATCCCCCATAACTTGAGCAATAGGAGTAAGCTGAACAGACTACTTGCCAATAGGCATACTACAATTAAAATTTCCATAATTAACCTGTTTTAAAGTTCTTATTTAATTTATCTATAAAGACACGATATTCAGAAACCCCTGCTATCAATATCCCCTGAACCGCACAAATTGGAATACGGATGTCTTCGCTCCATCCTCTTCCACGACGTCGCGCAACGTGGTGGAAGCCACGCAACGGAAGCCTCGCGCCTTCAAGGCGGTGACCATAGCACAGGTGAACGTCATCTCGCCCATTACGTGAACGGTGGCGCCGCTGCCAGCGGCCAATTTTTCGACCTCACAGATATAGTCGTCGACCAAGGAACGGATGTAATCCTCGTCGCCCTCGGGCGACACGGACGGGAACGGAAGATCGACGATTTCGCCGTACCGCTGGGCGGCGAAGAGCTGGGCGGACGACCAAGCGGAGGAGGGATGATTGGAGAGGTTGATTAGCATGGAGGAGTTCCTTTCTCATTTTTAGGATAAAGCTTCTCGTATAGTTCTTCATGGCTCTTTCTTATCATGTCTATGATGCCCTTGTCCTTTCCTAAGGAATTTGTTCCTGTACCTGCGTGCATGTAGGCATTGCGTTTCTTGGACAGTGTGGAGATACGCGAAGCGAGATCTACATCCATATATTCCCAAATCTTTTCTATGATCTTTTTTATTTCGTCTTCTTTCCCTTCTAATCTGCATGTATAAGCGCGGACACATTCGAGCAAAGCCGTTTCTATAATATTCCCCGAACGATCCTTTTTCGGAGATTTGGCATCGGCCACGTATGTGACCACATCTCTACATTCTTCAACAAATTTAGAATCGTTTCCTTCGACCTTATAAGGTATTGACACGCGTTCTAAAAGGATAGAGATGACACCTTCCAGAAGTATTGAATAAGCATTCTGATACATTTCGTGCTGGATGCACCACGAAGTGGCCGCAAATACATTCTCCAATGTATCTTGCTTGAATATGCTCACTTTCTCTTTTATTTCTCCAAGTAAAGGGAAGAAAGGCTCGGGAAGAATATTTCTCTCTCTTTCCAATATATCCATCTCCTTCGTGATATCCATACCAGCCTTGATGTTATCCAACCTGTTGTACGTGATGAAACTGGATAATCCTTTTAGCTTTGCATCTATTCCGTATGCCGCGCTAACTTCATCCGAGTCATTCTTGAATTTTTGCTTGAAGGTCTTTACCGAAAGCTGGTCACTTAATTCGTCAACCTTTCCGTATTTTATAAAATCTTTGGCAGCCATTGTCCAGTCTTGCAATTGAGAGAATGGCAGTAGATTGACAAACGGCGCGACACCGTCGGCCAACCCCTCATAATTACCATAAGAGAGATGCTTTACCTGAGCTTTCTTTAGCAATTTCAGATAGTTACCCAAGACTAAAAGCAGCATAGGAAGGTATCTGAAACCGTGCGTGAGATCCAAATACAATTCATCTTCATCTTCGACCTCCCGCACGATAGCCTTGAATATTTCCCAAATCTCTTTTTCATTTTTGCCTTCTTTTACGATAATGGGAGTGACCGCGAACGGCAATTCCATTTCCGAGATAATTCTCTCCAGATGAGGGTATTCGACCTCTTCATGCTGACAAGTTTTGGAATTCCAGCATACCCTTGTAGAGAATCGCTTATCCCAATTATTCACTTTCGATCCTTTGTCTCCATCCGTAACGAGGATTATGGCTTTATCTTCTTCTGTCCATTTCGCCTCTCTCATAATCCACTCTATCGTAGCTCGCTGCACGAAGCGAGTTTTTGAAGAAGTGAATTCCTCATAGTGATAGGCGCATTCCCCATAGAAGGAACTCCCTAAAAAACTAATAAATACTTTTCTTCCCATAGTCTTTTCTATTTCTTATTGATTTTGAACAATTCATCCTCGAGCATTTGATACAGTTTCTCTGGAGAGTGGCCGTGGTCGCTCATGCTAAATGCGATGATGCCACTATCCCTGCGCTTTATGTACACTTCGCTTTTTCGGCGCAAGTTCGTCATTTTTGTGGAAGCAAGCAAATAGTCTGGCGTTTTTATTACCCGATATATTTCTTCGCAACAAAAGGATTTTGGAACATTTTGTGGGGCACCAGTGCAAACCTATGCTTGTCTTATGCCATCTTTTATAAGCCGTTCACTTGCGCTATTATCCCCTAATCTGCCGAAAAGTCCCTGAAAGTCATTACCTTTGTGCTCAAAAAAGCGATGAAGATTACGATTAGTGAGTGGAAAATGGAGTATCTCTTCTCTACCCCATATCCCACGGATGCCTATTATACGAAGATTGCCGATCAGCTGGCGGTGCGCTTGCGCCTGCATCCTGCGAGCAAGGAAGTGTAGGATGATTGGGGCATAGGCGTAACGGCAACGCGAATAGCCCATTACTTCGAGGACGTGATTTCCGATTTCGGCTTGTGGAAAGCGTTTGTCACTACGCATAAGAACCTGTACGGACGCTACCTTCCCTTTTATGAAGTGGATGAAGCGAACTACTGTACAGACGAAATAAACCTGTACGATATTCAGCTACTCCTGTGGATGAACGGACAGATACGCGTGAAGGGGCGCGTCCTCAATCCCGAAAATCCCTATCTGGCAGATTTGGCGCAACAAATCTACGATTATCTGGATAGTAAGTTCGAACAGGCGCCAGTCAACACATGGATGCTCGACGAATTTTACGGGCAAGACTGGACGAGCGACTTCTACAAAGCCAAGTTCTTATGCACCTTGCTATCCACGAGTTTCTATCTTCAAGACGAAGCCAAGCATGGCGCACGATACGACATGATCAGAACGGCAGTCGCCCAAGTGCTCTTTCCCGAAGGAAATCTGGATCGAAAGGATGTTAATTACGCCACCGCCGCCATCGTATCGCTTACGGCCCGAACGGGAGCCTTGCAGCTATTGCCCGCCGAGTGGGCCTCCTGCCTCTTCGCAAATCGTGGCATGGAGAAAGAGGCTCGCTATTTCGCAGGCATCCGCAGCCTAAAAATCCAAATATTCCAGCTCAACACTTTCGACGCTCACACGATAACACTGGAGGATATAAAAGGAGAACTATCACTAGTGTCTCTTAATAATTCTTAATCAGGTTCAAACTCAATATGCAACTGTATATTCTTACATTCCTCGCCCATGGTTTTGAGTGGCTCCAACAAATCTCGGATGCTATCCTTGAC
>JAISIZ010000029.1 GCA_031261785.1 Mediterranea sp. (in: CFB group bacteria) | reverse complement strand
GACGGAGCTTCTCCATGATTTCCAGCCCGAGCTGCACGCCTTGGCCGAAGCGGACGAGGTGACGTATGAGGAAACCTTGGCGAAAATGCGACGGATGTACGACGGATACCATTTCAGCCGAAAATCGGAGGGCGTATACAATCCATTCAGTGTGCTGAACACGCTCAATAAGCAGGAATACGCCTATTACTGGTCCCATACCGGCACTCCGACATTCTTGGTCAAGCTCATCAAGGAGAATGGCCTGAACATATCCAGCCTGGAGAATGCTATCTCCGTCTCGTTAGACGCCTTCACCGACTATCGCGCGGGCGACGACAATCTCATTCCCTTCATGTACCAGAGCGGCTACCTCACCATTAAGGATTACGATCGTTCCATAGGACAGTACACGCTGGGCTTCCCCAACGAGGAGGTCCGCATAGCTTTCCTGAAAGCCCTGCTCCCGCTCTACTTCCCCCAAAACAAGGATCGACAGTTCAATTCGACACTCTTCCTACGCAACCTGCGCGACGGCGACGTGGAAGCTTTCATGACCCGCCTGCAAGCCTTCCTCGCCGACATCCCCTACGGCCAGGAGGAGAAGTCCGAGAACTATTACCAGACGGCGCTCTACATGCTCTTCACCCTCATCGGCGAATACGCCCGCATGGAGCGGCAGACGGCCAAGGGCCGAGCCGACCTCGTAGTGGAGATCGCCGGCACCGCCTACGTCTTCGAGTTCAAGATGATCGGTTACGGCACTGCCGCCGACGCGTTGCGGCAAATCGACGAGAAAGGATACCTCATCCCCTACAACGCCAGCGGCAAGCGGTTGGTCAAAATCGGCGCGGCCTTCAGCAAGGAGACCCGCACGCTCGGCGAGTGGTTGGTGGGGTAACCGGCATCAGACGTTTCACTCAAGGAGCACGTTCGAATTCAACAGTGGGTGCCGCTGAATCCAATCGGTAGAGCGCGCAAGCGTGCGGTACCAACGTACATTGGAGGGAATCGCTCATGACAACGGGCAGGTCGCGGCTTTTCCACAGCTCGATGGCCGATACGTCCCACGCTTTCGGAAGGCCGAGATCGGCGAACGCCACGGAGAAGGTGGCGGGCTTGTCGTCGCCCGTGTTGAAGAGGGCGAGATAAACCGTACGGGGAGCGACGGTAGGGTTGTCCGGTTCGCGGTAGAGGCGCGAGGTGATGGCTACCTTTCCGTCCTCGTTGAAGAGTTGCCGCACGTCACATCCCTCGCGGTGCATGCGCAGCACCTCGGGATTGGTGAGCAAGGAGAGGGTAAACTCGTCGTTGCTCGGCAGGTCGCCGCCAAACATAAGTGGCGAGCGGAAGATGGTGAAGAGCGTCATGAGCGAGTATTGCTCGTCGCGTGTGAGGCGGGTCATGCGGTCGGCTCCGCGCTCACCCCTGATAGAGATGCGTCCGAGAGGGATCATGTCGCAGTCGGGCCAGGTACCCGGGGCGATAGAGGGATACCAGCCCTGCGCCACGTTGATGAGGTTGGTCACGTCGGACCAGAGGTCCCACACGTCATCCACCATGCGCCACATATTGGCATGCTGGCTCACGTGGGCGGCTTCGGCCACGGGTGTCGCCCCCGGCGATAGGCTGAGCACGATGGGTCGTCCGCACTGGTCGATGGCCCGGCGTACCATCTCGATCTCGGCTTTGTGGTAGGGGCGGGTGATGTCGTCGATCTTCACGAAGTCTACCCCCCACGAGGCGTAGAGGTCGAATATGGAGTTGTAGTATTCCTGCGATCCCGGACGTCCGTCCACGATGGTGTAGTTGTCGCGCAGCCATTCGCATTGCAGTTCGGGGGAACTGATCTGGTCGGCCGTCACGCCGTCGGTTCCCTTCACGGGCAGCCGTTTCTCCACGGCCTGCTTGGGGATGCCCCTCATGATGTGTATGCCCAGCTTGAGGCCAAGGCCGTGCACGTAGTCGGCCAATGGCTTGAAGCCTCTGCCGTCGGCTGCCGAGGGGAATCGGTTGAGGGCGGGGAGGTAGCGCCCGTACTCGTCCATCACGTAGCGGGGATCGGTCTGGTTGTAGCCTCCAGCCTTGTCGTTCTCCACAAACCAGCGGATATCCACCACCACGTACTCCCATCCGTACGGTTTGAGGTACCGGGCCATGTAGTCGGCGTTGGCTTTCACCTCGGCCTCGGTCACGGTGGGGCCGTAACAGTCCCAGCTGTTCCACCCCATGGGTGGAGTTTGCGCCCACTGCTTGAACTCGCCGGGGGCGAATGTTCTCGTCTCTTTCTGGCTTCCACAGGCGCAGAGGCTGACAATCAGCAGGAGGGTTGCCAGGGATTTCATTGATTTAGATTTCATGAGTTGTCCTTTTGTTGAGAGTAAAAGCCCGGAGACATATCACATGCCCCCGGGTCCGACAAATATAAATATTAACTTTAAAATCCTTATGAAAAAGAATCAGTTCAGTCCTTCAAATCCTTCAGCTCCCAAGCCAGGGCGCTGGCGCCCAGTACGGCGGCATCCGAATCCTTCAGTTCGGAGATGAGGAGCTTCGTCTTACCTTTATAGATATTGAGCACGTTGTCCTCAAGCGACTTATGGATGGGGTTCATGATGTAGTCGCCCGACTTGGCCAGTCCGCCGAACAGCACGATGGCCTCGGGGCTGGAGAAGGCCACGGCGTCGGCCAGCGCCTCGCCGAGGATGTTGCCCGTAAACTCGAAGATTTCCTGTGCCAGCTTGTCGCCTTTCACGGCGGCGTCGTAAACATCCTTGGAGCTGATGTTCTCGGCGGGCACCTCGCGCAGCAGGCTGGCGTCGGTGCGTGCGGCGAGCATCTCGCGGGCCGTGCGCGCCACGCCCGTGGCCGAGCAGTAGGTCTCCAGGCAGCCTTTGCGCCCGCAGCCACACACGCGTCCGTCGCGCCGGATGATGACGTGTCCCAGTTCGCCGGCGAAGCCGTCGTGGCCGTAGACCATCTGTCCGTTCACCACGATACCGCTTCCCACTCCCGTGCCGAGGGTGATCATGATAAAGTCTTTCATGCCCCGTGCGGCGCCGTACGTCATCTCGCCGATGGCGGCGGCGTTGGCGTCGTTGGTCAGCGCGGTGGGTATGCCGATCCGTTCCTCAAACATGGCGGCCAGGGGTATGACGCCCTTCCACGGCAAGTTGGGAGCGAACTCAATGGTGCCCGTGTAATAGTTACCGTTGGGAGCGCCGATGCCGATGCCCCTGATCTTGTCCACGCCACCGTTGGCGACGATCAGCGGGAGCAGGTTCTTGCACACCTCGTCGGCGTACTCTTCGGCGGTGGGGTATCCGGCCGTCTTGATCGAGCTGCTGCCGATGATCGTTCCACGCGCGTCCACAATACCAAAGACGGTGTTCGTACCGCCAATGTCAATCCCTACTACATAGGGCTTTTCCATGTTCGTATTCATTATTCTCTTGTATTAATTGATTAGTTTCTACCTAAGTTGGCGACACAAATTACGTAAAGAAGATTGGCTTTTCAAAATCTTTTTTAATAAAAATGAGCGAAGCGCGCAACTTTTAGTAACTTGCGCCCGTCTAATTCTAAAAAAACAAGTAATCCACTCCATTCATTAATTATAATAATTGGCCGTGATACAGCTTACCAATATCAACAAGACCTATCACAACGGGGCGCCCCTGCATGTGCTCAAAGGCATCGACCTGCACATCGACCGCGGCGAGTTTGTCTCCATCATGGGCGCCTCCGGCTCGGGGAAATCGACGTTGCTCAACATCCTCGGTATCCTCGACAACTACGATACCGGCGACTACTACCTCAACGGCACGCTCATCAAGGGTCTGAGCGAGACCCGCGCCGCCGAGTACCGCAACCGGATGATCGGGTTCATCTTCCAGTCGTTCAACCTCATCTCGTTCAAGAACGCCGTGGAGAACGTGGCGCTACCCCTCTTCTACCAAGGCGTGGGACGGAAGAAGCGCAACGCCCTGGCGCTGGAGTACCTCGACCGCCTGGGGCTGAAGGACTGGGCGCACCACCTGCCCAACGAGATGAGCGGCGGACAGAAACAACGCGTCGCCATCGCCCGGGCGCTCATCACCCAGCCACAGATCATCCTGGCCGACGAACCCACCGGCGCCCTCGACAGCAAGACGTCCGTGGAAGTGATGCAGATCCTCAAGGAGCTGAACGACACGGGCATGACCATCGTGGTGGTGACGCACGAGAGCGGCGTGGCCAACCAGACGGACAAGATCATACACATCAAGGACGGCATCATCGAGCGCACGGAGGCCAACGTCGACCACCACGCCTCCCCCTTCGGCATCGGCGGAGTGATGAAGTGACATCTATATAATAAGGAGAGACATCGCCATGATAGATATTTTCCAAGAGATATACGGCACCCTCAAGCGCAACAAGATGCGCACCTTCCTCACGGGATTCGCCGTGGCCTGGGGCATCTTCATGCTCATCGTGCTGCTCGGCGCCGGCAACGGGCTGATACACGCCTTCGAGAAGACGGCCTCCGAGCGGAACATGAACTCCATCAAGATATACCCCGGATGGACCACCAAGGCGTACGACGGACTGAAGGAGGGACGCTACGTGCAGCTCGACAACAAGGACGTCGCCACTCCCGAGGAGTTTTTTCCCAACAACGTCACCAAGACCGTGGCCACCGTGCGCCAGAGCAGCGTGGACGTGAGCTTCGGCGAGGAGTACACCAACATCCGCTTGGCCGGCGTCTACCCCGGACACACCGAGGTGGAGGACATGAAGCTCTACAAGGGACGCTTCATCAACGATATCGACATCCGCGAGCGCCGCAAGGTGGTGGTGCTCCACAAAAAGACGGCCGAAATCCTCTTCGACAAGACGCATACCGAACCCATCGGGCAGCACGTCAAGGCCGCCAACGTGGTGTACCAGGTGGTGGGACTGTACGACAACGACAACAACAGCGGCGACAACGACGCCGTCATACCCTTCACCACCCTCCAGCTCATCTACAACAAGGGCGACAAGCTGAGCAACTTGGTGATGACCACCAAGAACCTGCCCAGCATAGAGGCCAACGAGGAGTTCGAGCGGCAATACAAAAAGATGATGGGCGCGCAGCACCGCTTCGACCCCACCGACGACAGCGCCATCTGGATATGGAACCGCTTCACCAACTACCTGCAGTCGCTCACCGCGTCGACCATCCTCCGCGTGGCGATATGGATCATCGGCATCTTCACCCTGCTGAGCGGCATCGTGGGCGTGTCCAACATCATGCTCATCACCGTGAAGGAGCGCACCCACGAGTTCGGCATACGCAAGGCCATCGGCGCCAAGCCCATCTCCATACTCTGGCTCATCATCGTGGAGAGCGTCGCCATCACCACCGCCTTCGGATACTTCGGGCTGGTGGCCGGCATCGGCGCCTGCGAGTGGATGGACAGCCTCTTCGGCAACCAGACGGTGGACAACGGCGCGTGGTCGGAGACCATCTTCCTCAACCCCACGGTGGACATGGGCATCGCCATACAGGCCACCGTCACACTCATCGTAGCCGGCACGCTGGCCGGACTGTTCCCCGCCCTGAAAGCCACGCGCATCAGACCCATAGAAGCGTTACGTAGTGATTAGGGGTTAGTGATTAGTGATTAGCGGGCGGTGCTGACTAATCACTAATCACTCATCGCTAATCACTCATCACTAATCACTACTCACTCATGAAGATCGATATAGACAGTTTTGAGGAAATCCTCATCACCATTACAAGAAACAAGACGCGAAGCCTGCTCACCGCCTTCGGCGTGTTCTGGGGCATCTTCATGCTCGTCGCCCTCATCGGCGGCGGACAGGGGATGCAGGACATGATGAACGCCAACTTCGAGGGCTTCGCCACCAACTCGGGATTCATCGCCTCGCAGAAGACGGGCGAGGCGTACAAGGGTTTCCGCAAGGGACGCTGGTGGGACCTCGAATTGAGCGACATCGACCGCCTGCGCTCGCAGGTGAAAGGCATCGAGGTCATCACCCCCAACGTCAGCCAATGGGGCAACGACGCCGTGTACCAGGACAAGAAATATACCTGCAACGTGAAGGGACTCTACCCCGACTACGTCCATATAGAGGCGCAGGACATGACTTACGGACGATTCATCAACGAGGTCGACATCCGCGAGAAGCGCAAGGTGTGCGTCATCGGAAAGCGGGTGTACGAGAGCCTGTTCACTCCCGGCGAGGATCCCTGCGGCAAGTACGTGCGGGTGAACGGCGTGTACTACCAGGTGGTGGGCATGTCGTCGTCGGAGGGCAACATGAACATCAACGGTTCGGGGTCGGAGGCGGTGACGCTCCCCTTCAGCACCATGCAGGAGACCTACCGCCTCGGCGGCGAGGTGCACGTCATCTGCTTCACCATGCAGCGTAACGTGAAGGTCTCCAAGGTGAAGGACGAGATGGAACGCATCATCAAGGCCGCCCACTACATCTCGCCCGACGACAAGCAGGCCATCATGTTCCTCGACGCCGAGGCGATGTTCTCCATGGTCGACAATCTCTTCATCGGCATCCGCATCCTCGTCTGGATGGTAGGGCTGGGCACCTTGCTGGCGGGCGCCATCGGCGTGTCGAACATCATGATGGTGACCGTGAAGGAACGTACCACCGAGATCGGCATCCGCCGCGCCATAGGCGCCAAGCCGGGCGACATCCTGCAACAGATCCTCTCCGAGAGCATGGTGCTCACCACCGTGGCCGGCATGTGCGGCATCTCGTTTGCCGTGATGGTGTTGCAGATCACCGAGTCGAACGTCAACGCCGGCGGTGGTGACGCCCGCTTCCAGGTCTCCTTCGGACTGGCCGTGGGCACCTGCATCCTACTCATCGCCCTCGGCGTGATGGCCGGCCTCGCGCCCGCCTACCGCGCCATGGCCATCAAACCCATAGAAGCCATAAGGGATGAATAAGTGGTCCCGCCAGATTAATGAATAACGAAGAAATAATAATCAAAACAATACATACTAAGATGAAAAAGTATCTGAAGATCATCCTGCTGTGCCTGCTGGGCATACTCCTTATCTGGACCTTCGTGTTCCTCTACCAGAAGTCGAAACCGAAAGTCGTCGTCTACGAACTCGTCAGCCCCGAGCTGGGCGACCTGCAAAAAGCCACCGTGGCCACCGGAAAGGTGGAGCCGAGAGACGAAGTCCTCATCAAGCCCCAGATTTCGGGCATCATCGACGAGGTGTACAAGGAGGCCGGACAGAGCGTGAAGAAAGGCGAGGTCATCGCCAAGGTGAAGGTTATCCCCGAGCTGGGACAACTCAACTCCGCCGAGAGCCGCGTGCGACTGGCCGAGATCAACGGTGCGCAGGCCGAGACCGACTTCGCCCGCATGAAGAAGCTGTACGACGACAAGCTCATCAGCAGCGAGGAGTACGAGAAGAGCCAGGTCACCGTGCGCCAGGCCCGCGAGGAGACGCAAACCGCCAAGGACAACCTCGAGATCGTCAAGGAGGGCATCACCAAGAACAGCGCCTCCTTCAGCAGCACCATGATACGCTCCACCATCGACGGACTGATTCTCGACGTGCCCGTGAAGACCGGTAACTCCGTCATCATGAGCAACACCTTCAACGACGGTACCACCATCGCCACCGTGGCCAACATGAACGACCTCATCTTCCGCGGCAACATCGACGAGACGGAGGTGGGACGCATCCACGAGGGCATGCCCATCAAGCTCACCATCGGCGCCCTACAGGACCTCTCGTTCGAGGCCAAGCTCGAATACATCTCCCCCAAGGGCGTGGAGACCAACGGCGCCAACCAGTTCGAGATCAAGGCCGCCATCACCGTGCCCGACACCGTGCAGATGCGCTCGGGATACTCCGCCAACGCCGAGATCGTGATACAGCGCGCCTCCAAGGTGATCACCGTGCCCGAGAGCACGATCGAGTTCAACGGCGACAGCACCTTCGTCTACATCATGACCGACTCCGTGCCCGAACAACGGTTCCGCCGCACGCCCGTCGTCACCGGACTGAGCGACGGCATCAAGATAGAAATCAAGCAAGGCGTCACCATCGACGAAAAGGTGAGGGGAGCAGAGAAAGAGAAGAAATAATAAAGGAGGAAACTGAGATGAGAATACCATTAATCGTCCTGTCTTTCTGCGGGACAATCGCATGTTGGGCGCAAGAACCCGAGGAGATGCTGCACAACTACACCTTGCGCCAATGCATCGAATACGCCATCGAGCACAACGTCGGCGTGCGCCAATCGGACAATGCGGTGAAGCAGAACGCCGTATCCGTAAGCACTGCCAAATGGGCAAGGCTGCCCAACCTCAACGCCTCGATGAGCCACGACTGGTCGTGGGGACGCGGCATAATCAACTTAGTGGACTCCGTCAGCAAAAGTGAGTACCAAGTCTACCGCAACACCTACACTTATGGCGGAAACGTGGGCGTCTCCACAAACGTGCCGCTCTTCACCGGTTTCCAAATACCCAATCAATACGCACTCGCCAAACTGAACTTCCAGGCCGCCGTGGCCGATTTGGAGAAGGCCAAACAAGATCTGGCCATCCAAGTGGCCTCTTCCTACCTGCAAGTTCTGCTCACCCAAGACCTCCAGCAAGTCGCCGCGCAACAGCTCGCACTCAGCCAGGAGCAGGCCACGCGCATCGCTCGCCTCGAAGAGCTGGGAAAAGCTTCCTCCGCGGAAGTAGCCGACGCAA
Source organism: Mediterranea sp. (in: CFB group bacteria) (assembly GCA_031261785.1). Taxonomy (GTDB): domain Bacteria; phylum Bacteroidota; class Bacteroidia; order Bacteroidales; family Bacteroidaceae; genus Bacteroides. The sequence goes on along the minus strand of JAISIZ010000029.1, from coordinate 3,255 downwards.
ACGCACGTGTGGCACAAGACGAGATGGCGAAAACGCAAGCCGACAACAATTTCCAATTGGCCTTGCTTGACCTCAGCCAGCTACTCGAGCTGAAAGATCCACGATACCTTTCCGTACGGCAAACCGACACTCTCTTCATTCTCGAGCCACTCACGCCGCCCGACGAGATCTACCAATACGCCCTCGTCGCCAAGCCTGAGCTGCAAGCGGCACGATATCGCCTCGAGGGCAGCGAGAAAAACATCCGAATCGCGCAAAGCGGATATTACCCGCAACTCTCTTTCGACGCCAGCTGGTCCACAGGATATTCCTCGGACATTCGCGACAATTTCGCACAGCAATTGAAAGACCGCCAAAACAAGCGCATCGGGCTTAGCCTCAGCATCCCCATCTTCAATCGCTTCGCAACACGCAACCGAGTCCGTACCGCCCGGCTACAAAGGCAAAACTATGCCCTTGAACTCGACAACGTCAAGAAGACCCTCTACAAGGAGATTCAGCAAGCCTGGTACAACGCCCTCGCCGCCGAGAGCAAGTACACCAGCAGTACCGCGGCCGAGGAGGCCAGCGCCATCAGTTTCAAGCTGATGACAGAGAAGTTCGAGAACGGCCAAGCCAACGCCGTGGAGTTCAACGAAGCGAAGCAGAACCTCGTGAAAGCGCAGTCCGACGAACTGCAAGCCAAGTACGAATACCTGTTCCGTACCAAGATCCTCGACTTCTACAAGGGACAGGCCATCGAGTAAGCCAGCCACCAAAAACTCACGGCCGTGATTTGAAAAAAGACGGCCGTGAACGAATTAAGAGACGGCCGTGATTTGATCAAAAGACGGCCGTCTCTTTCGTTGGAGACGGCCGTGATTTTTGCATAAGTACAGATTGACGTTCGCGGGGTTCCATTTCCTGACTTCATCAATGCGCCACCCTTTTTTTGCGCCACCCTTTTTTTCACTTCCCGAAGAGACGTCATGCAAGGTCCTATCGCGAAGACGAGAAAGCTTTATGCAAATTCGCATGAGACGAGAAGCCCGGGCTTTTTTCTCCATTCCCGAAGTATGATTACAAAAGCTCGGGCTTTTTTCTCCATTCCCGAAATCTGATTACAAAAGCTCGGGCTTTTTTCTCCATTCCCGAAATCTGATTACAAAAGTCCGGGCTTTTTTCTCCATTCCCGAAATCTGATTACAAAAGCTCGGGCTTTTTTCTCCATTCCCGAAATCTGATTACAAAAGTCCGGGCTTCTCGCTCCTCACGAATCCGTGGTTGAAATTTGTCGACCTTGCGAAGCCTCCATGCGGTGCGTGAGAACTTCGCGGATCAGCGAAGATTCGCCCACCATTTCTCAGCTTGTGCACTCTACGCCATCCTATTTTAGGCTATAAGTAGTTGATTATCACTGTACGCTATGTGATAGCGGGGGAAAAGTGATGAAGTCAGGACGTTCGCGAGGTATCATTTCTCCCATTCTTTGCAACAAATGTTGCAGTTGGTATGCCGTTTTCTTCGTTTCTTCGCGTCAAACAAACCATTTCACCAAGAAATCATGAAGAGAAACAACATCCTTTTCGCCGCGCTCTGTGCCATGACGCTGGCCGCTACCACGCCTTGCGAGGCTGGCGACCCCTATCGGCCCGTCTATCACTTTACTCCGCCCTCGGGTTGGATGAACGACCCCAACGGCATGGTGTACGCCAATGGGGAGTATCACCTGTTCTATCAGTACAACCCCGCCGACATGGTGTGGGGGCCGATGCATTGGGGACATGCCGTGAGCCGCGACCTCGTGCGGTGGGAACGCCTGCCCATCGCGCTCTATCCCGATTCGCTGGGTACCATCTTCAGCGGCAGCGCCGTGATCGACCGCGACAACACCGCCGGCTTCGGCCCCGGTGCCATGGTAGCCATCTACACCTGCGCCGGCAAGCGGCAGACGCAATGCCTGGCCTATAGCCTCGACAACGGGCGCACTTTTACCAAATACGCCGGCAACCCCGTCCTCACGGCCGACGTGCCCGACTTCCGCGACCCGAAAGTGTTCTGGTACCAGCCCACGCGACGCTGGGTGATGATTCTCGCCGTAGGACAGGAGATGCGCCTCTTCTCCTCGCCCGACCTCAAGGCATGGACATACGAAAGCAGCTTCGGCCACGACCGCGGCGCGCATGGCGGCGTGTGGGAGTGCCCCGACCTCTTTGAGCTTCCCGTCGAAGAATCGGGCGAGAAGCGGTGGGTGCTCCTCTGCAACATCAACCCGGGCGGCCCGTTCGGTGGCTCGGCCACGCAGTATTTCGTGGGACGATTCGACGGTCACCGCTTCGTCTGCGACGACACCCCCGACACCACCCTCTGGATGGACTGGGGAAAGGACCACTACGCCACGGTGACCTGGGAAAATGCCCCGAAGCATCGCCGTGTGGCCATGACGTGGATGAGCAACTGGCAATACGCCAACCAGGTTCCCGCCTCCACCTTCCGCAGCGCTAACGGCATACCCCGCGAACTCGCCCTCTATACCGCCGCCGATGGCCGCGTCCGCCTGAGGGCAACCCCCGTTGAGGAAGTCAATTCGCTGCGAGACGAATCAACGAAGCGCGGCTTCAACGTAGCCGACAAGCAAGTTGTCGCCTATCCTCTCCTCACCAACGATGGAGCTTGCGAGATAGACCTCGTCTTCCGTCCCGGGCAAGCCACGACCATCACCTTCCGCCTCGCCAACGCTCTGGGCGAAACGGTGGCGATGCGTTACGACCTGCTGAAGAAAACGTTCTCGATGGATCGCCGACAGAGCGGACAGACCAGCTTCAGTCCCGACTTCCCCGCCGTGACCGTAGCCCCACTCCCATCCCCTGTCGGAAAATCTATCCGCCTGCGCCTGCTTATCGACAAGACAAGCATAGAAGCCTTCGGCGACGACGGCCGCTTCACCATGACCAACCTCGTCTTCCCCACGCGACCATATAATAAGGTAGAGTTCGAGGCAACTTATCCCACTAACCACTCGCCCAACGTGCGCGTCTCCTTGCTGAACGCCGCACCGATCTTCACCAACCGCTTGCCGCTGGCGTTATAAGGAATGAGGTATCCTTTCTCGTCGATCTGCCGCAACGCGTCGGCAGCCGTGCCGTAGCCGATCATCTTGAACTCGAAGACGTAGACCGTGCCGGCGATCTCCACCACGAGGTCGGCGCGGCCTTTGGCCGTCTGCCGCTCCATGCGGGCGTATTCGCCCATGAGGGTGAAGAGCATGTAGAGCGC
>JAISIZ010000068.1 GCA_031261785.1 Mediterranea sp. (in: CFB group bacteria) | reverse complement strand
GGAAGAATAACCAGCATACCTATTTATGTAAAAGCGGTACGTGTCATTGTTTTTCCCTCCCCTCCGCCCTTCGGGCACCTCCCCTCCGTTGGAAGGGAGGACTCAGAGTTACCCCCTCGCGGATCTGTGACTCGGAGTTGCCCCCTCGCGCATCTGTGACCAGGTCCAACCTGTGAGCAAAGGGGGCGGAAAACTTTAATAAAATAATCTGTGCGAATCTGTGTAATCTGTGGTGAACTCCCGCCACGCTCACCGGTTTTCGCGCCAAGACCAATAATCTGTGGTGAACTCCCCTCCACGAATCGCGTTTTTCCCTATCTTTCCTCTAAAGAAAAAGCAGTTTCTTTATGCTGCCGGCGTAAAAGCTCGCGGCTTTTATCTAAATTTGCCCCCCGATTTTAAAACATAAACGATATATGTCGATAAATGAATTGCAAGACGAAGTCATCGCTGAGTTCAGCGACTTCGACGATTGGATGGACCGTTACCAACTACTGATAGACTTGGGGAACGAGCAAGCCCCGCTCGACGAGAAATACAAGACCGAACAAAACCTCATTGAAGGCTGCCAAAGCCGCGTGTGGCTACAGGCCGACGAAACGGACGGCAAGGTCGTGTTCCGGGCGGAGAGCGACGCGCTGATCGTGAAGGGCATCGTCGCCCTGCTCATCAAGGTGCTCTCCAATCACACGCCCGACGAGATACTGGGCGCCGACCTCCACTTCATCGACCGCATCGGCCTGCGCGAGCACCTGTCGCCTACGCGCAGCAACGGGCTGCTCGCCATGGTGAAGCAGATGCGCATGTACGCCCTGGCCTTCAAGGCCAAGGAGGCGAAGGGGTAAAGTCCGGTCCCGTAGGGAGGGGGGTGAGCCTATTTCTTTCTCGGCTTCCTCCGTGCCCAGCCCTCTTCGCTGAAGTCGGGTTCATCGCCTTTGAAGAATTGCCGCCAGTCGTCCTTCTTCTTTGGGCCACGCACGTCGGCATAGCCGCGTTCCGTGCGGTCGGGCTTTTCCTTCCGTTCCTTTTTCTCCTTCTTGCCGGCCTTGCCGTACGCGGATTCTTTGGGCTTGAAGTCGGGACGTTTGCCTTCGCGGTAGTGGCCGGGCTTGCCGCCGTCGCGCGTCTTGCCGGTGTCGTGCGCCTTGCCGTTGTCGTGCGCCTTGCCCGCTTCGTGGGTTTTTCCGTTTTCCTCGGAGAGTTCGACCACCACTTTGCGCCCGTTCCAGTTTGTCTTGTTGAGGGCTTTCATCACGCCGTTGGCCTCGCCGTCGGGTACCTCGAAGAACGAGAAGTTCTGCATCAGGTCGATACGTCCCAGCTCTACCCGTCCGCGGATGTTGCTGTTGAGCAGGCTCATCAGCTCGGCGGGATAGAACTTGTCCGTCTTGCCGAGGTTGATGAATAGGCGCTTGAAGCCCGCCTCGGCCTTGCGGTTGCGTTTGTCCATGCCTCCGCGGCTGTCGGGACGGCTTTCGCCACGCTTGCCCCGTTCTCCGCGGCTGTCGGAAGGTTGCTCAATCTCGGGACGGTTGCGATAGTATTCGTAGAAGCGGTTGAACTCGTGCGACACCATCCGCTTGATGAGGTCTTCCTTGCTCAGCCACTCCAGCTTGCGGTAGATGTCGGGCATGAAGGCGCAGATCTCGTCTTCGTTGACCTTCACCTTCTCGAGGTCGTCGATGACCTTGAAGAGCTGCTTCTTGCAAATGTCCTTGGCGGTGGGCATCTCGCCGTGGACAAATTGCTTGGCTATCATGCGCTCTATCTCGCGTAGCTTTCCTTTCTCGCGGAGGTTGATGATGGCTATGGAGATGCCCGTCTTTCCGGCCCGGCCGGTACGTCCGCTACGGTGGGTGTAGCTCTCGGTGTCGTCGGGAAGGCCGTAGTTGATGATGTGCGTGAGGTCGTCCACGTCGAGGCCGCGCGCCGCCACGTCGGTGGCCACCAGGAGTTGCAGGTTGCGTATGCGGAACTTCTGCATCACGGCGTCGCGCTGGGCTTGCGACAGCTCGCCGTGCAGGGCGTCGGCATTGTATCCCTCCTGCATCAGCTTGTCGGCGATCTCTTGCGTCTCCTTGCGGGTGCGGCAGAAGATGATGCCGTAGATTTGCGGGTTGTAGTCGACGATGCGTTTCAGCGCCTCGTACTTGTCCTTGGCGTGTACGGTGTAGACCACGTGCTTGACGTTGCTGGTTCCTTCGTTCTTGCGCCCGATAGTGATCTCCTTGGCGTCGTGGAGGTAATTCTTGGAGATGCGCGATATTTCGGCGCTCATGGTGGCCGAGAAGAGCAGGGTGTTGCGTTCCTTGGGCACGTCGGCCAGGATGGCGTCGATGCTCTCCGAGAATCCCATGTTGAGCATCTCGTCGGCCTCGTCCATCACCACGTTGCGTATGGTGGACAGGGATACGGTCCTGCGTTCCATGAGGTCGATGAGCCTTCCCGGCGTGGCCACGATGATGTGTACGCCTCGCTTGAGGCTCCGTATCTGGCTGTCGATGGACGATCCGCCGTAGACGGGAAGCACCTTCAGGCCGTCGATGTATTTGGAGTAATCGTTCAAGTCGCCCGCGATCTGGAGGCAAAGCTCCCTGGTGGGGCAGAGAATGAGTGACTGGGGGACGCGATTGTCGACATCCACCTGTTGCAGCAGTGGCAATCCGAAAGCCGCGGTCTTCCCGGTTCCTGTTTGTGCGAGCGCTACCACGTCGTTGTTTTCGCCCAACAGGTATGGAATCACTTCCTCCTGTACCGGCATGGGGGTGACGTACCCCATTTCCTCGATCGCCCTGCGTATCTCCGGAGAAACGCCAAGCTCTTCAAATGTCTTCATTAAATATCTGTATATCTTTTATTTCGGCCGCGAAGATATACATTAAATATGAATAATGAGCGACGACCGATGAATTATTCGAGAAGCGTGGCGCGTAATTGCTTGATTTCCTCTTCCGTAAGCCCCACGCCGTTCTTCAGGTAGCTGCCCACGCTGCCGTATTCGCGCTCTATCTCGGCCCTGGCCGTCTCGAGGAAGGCGTTGCGGGCGGAGTAGATGGTGGTGATGGCTTCCTGCAGGTCGGGCGGCAGCTCGTAGCCGTAGCGGGAGGCTTTGGTGACGTTGAAGTAGCGGTTGCTGAGGCGGTAGTCGTCCATGACGATGTCCTCGTCCACGCCAAGGATGGAGAGGACCAGCGCCGAGACGATGCCTGTGCGTCCCTTGCCCGAGGTGCAATGGATGACGACGGGGTAGTTGGACCTGTCGAGCAGCACCTCGAACACTTGCTTGAATTCCGCCTGGTAATTGGCGATGATGTCCCTGTTGCGTTGCTCGATCACCCGGTTGAGGGTGTCGCCATCGATCTTCCCGTCCTGGATGGCATGGATGATCTCCCTGGCGTTGTCGGCCAGGAGCGGGATGTGTACCACGCGGATGCTGTTGTCGTTGAAAGGCGCGTGCCGCGCCCGCTCCTCCTCGGTGCGGAGGTCGACGATGGTCTTGATCCCGATATGGTGGAGTTCGGCCAGCGCCCCTGCCGACAGGCTGTCGACGCGTCCCGAGCGGTACAGCATACCCCAGCGGGTATGCTTCTTGCCGATGAGGGATTGGTAGCCTCCCAGGTCACGGAAGTTCTGCACGCCGCGTATGCCCACGTTGCGCGTGGCTACCTTGACGCGGTATTTGTCGGCGAACACCAGCAGGTAGTAGTATCGCCGGGTGGGATCCCGGCTGATGATGGTCATCGTACCCGTCTCGATGTTGCCCGTAGCGACAGGCGCGGTCTCGGGTATCTCGTCGGGCGAAGTGGAGGCGTAGACCTTCACCTGTCCGCTCAGCTGCGGGACAGTTTCCCATTTGATGACGCAATTTCCCATGGCGTTCTCCTCGCCTACGACGGAGATCCGGGGCGAGGAACCAGAACAGGAGGAAAGAGTCGCCAAGACGGTGATTCCACCCAACAAACGCTTATACATCCTCTTCATATCTATGCTGCGACACTGATTGTCGTTGCAAAGATAGGTAATCGTGGCGGATGTGGTGATTCCTTTGCTATTATTAGCCTACGTTAATAGAAATTCACCCGGTGACGCTTCCCCGCCGGGGGCGTGTCCCGACGGGGACCGACTCGGGGCGCGGACATGAAAAAGCCCCGGGGAAAATGGAGATTCCCCGGAGCTTTTCGCTAAAGAGTGGTACCAACGAAAACACTCTGTGCGGCTGATAGGACTCGAACCTACACGCCTCGCGGCACCAGATCCTAAGTCTGGCGCGGCTACCAATTACGCCACAGCCGCGTGTCGTACACTAGGTTTAGCGGCGCGAAGATAAGGAGTTTTTTCGGTTTGGCAAGGATGTCGCGGGATAAAGTTGCAGCACTTCGAAGGCTTTCTCGATGAGGGTGTCGCGGTTCTTGGCCAGGTCGTCGTCGCTCATGTCGATGTCCACGTCGGGGTCGATGCCTTCCTCGAGCGACCGCTTGTCGCGGTCGTAGTATGGGCTTGCCGAGAAGCGTATGCTCCATCCGTTGGGCAGCTCGGAGCTGAAGGGCAGGCCTCCTCCGCCTCCGGTGCGGTCGCCCAGCTGCACGATACGTTTCGGCTCGCCGGGCTTGTTGAGGCTGCGCATGATGTTGACGAAGTCGTTGGTGGCGCTGTAGCATCGTCGGTTGGTGATGACGACGACGGGTTTCTGCCAGCGGATGCTGTTGGAGGGGTCGAGGTAGATGGGTTGCATGGGCGAGAAGTCGTCGTGTCCCGGCCCGGTCTTGTACTGTACGTATCCGGTCAGCGTCCGCTCGTTGGTGAAGCGCGCGGCGATGCGCGTGGAGTAGGTGAGGTTGCCTCCGCCGTTGTCGCGTACGTCGATGATCAGCCCGTTGCAGGTAGCGAGATAGCTCAGCACCTCGTCGAGGTTGCCCTCGCCCACCCCGTCGCTGAAGCTCTCGTAGCGTATGTAGCCGATGTTGTTGTCGAATATCTTGTATTTCAGTCCGGCCGAGGTGCGGTATCCGCTGCTGGCGGTGCCGAGGTAGTGGTCGTAGAGGATGTCCTTGCGGTAGTTCCACGGATAGCCTTGGTACCAGGCGTCGTAGTAGGAGACTCGGCTGGAGGAGACGAGGTTGACGTGCCCGTCGCGGAGGGTGTAGAGCATCTCGCTGAGCTGGTCGAACAGGTCCTGGTTGGTCATGGTGGGTACGATGAGCGGGCTGTACCGGTCGTGCACGGCGTTCCAGTCGATGCCTTTGGATTCGAGGAAGCAGTAGCGTTCGTCGATGATCTTCCAGAGTTGCTCAAAGTTGCCCCGGGGGTCGTTGTCGTACTTCTCCTCGTCGATGCAGGCGGTGAGCCACGGCAGGCAGCAGAGCAGGGCGGCGGCGAGGCGTATATGGTGTTTCGTTCGTTGCATCTTTCTGTTTTCTCCTTTCTTTGGGGTGTGGGTTCAATAGGCGCCGAGCGACGGGGGTAGCGCGGGGCGTTTCCCGCTCTTTAGGCGGTAGAGTTCCTTCACCATGCCTACCATGAAGACGTGCGAGTAGGTGTGTGTCTTGATGTTGTTGACGCGCGACTGCTGGAGGTCGGCCATGTACATGATCCGGAGCTTGGCGGAGCCGACGGGGAAGTCGGCCGAGAGCATCTGCCGCAGCGCGGGCTGGTTGTGCGGGGAGGTGAAGCGCACCACGCCTCCGGCGTTGCCGAGCGTGAAGATGTCGTAGTACGACTGTCCGAAGTGTGGCGAGAACATCAGCCCGAGCACGGGCAGGTTGGCCTGGTAGCGCAGCGTGATGGGATATCGGCCCGCACGGACGTGCCAGATGGCCATGCCCGACGCGTCGATATTAAGGTACGCGCGCGCTGAGGCGGGGTTGTTGCCGTTGCGCAGGTTGTACACGAAGCCGCCGTTGGCGTCGACCAGCGCGCCGGCCAGCAGCTTGAAGCTTGGCGTGAGGCGGAACTGGTAGTGCAGGCCGTAGCTCCAGTTCACCAGGCTGGCGATGGTGTTGTTGTTGTCCGCCCGGTTGTGGGTATAGCTGAGGTTGACCTGGAAGAGTGTCTGCTGGGAGACGTTGCCGCGCATGAGCTTCGTCATGCGCATGTTCTCGCGTGCCACGCGCAGCTCGGCGCCCTTGTAGGCCTGCGGCGAGAGGTAGGTGTCGAACACGCTGCTGAATCCCGCGCCGTAGAGGGTGGCGCGGGTGGTGTAGCGGTCCACTCGCGTGGTGTCGATTTGCGCGCGCGCGGCGGCGCGGCATAGTGTCGTCAGTAGCAGGGTTGCCAGGAGCCATCGGGTCATGATGTTTGTCTTTTCTTGTTAAACGGGGGGATGTGTGCGCACGGGGTCAGAAGAGTTTCATCTGCCCCGTTATCTCGTCGATGATGTCGCTTTGGCTCTTGCCGTGGTCGGGATCCAGGTTCTCCGGTTCCTCCTCCTCCTGCCCGCCGCTGTCGGCCATTGGTTCGTCGGGTTCGGGCTTGCGGGTGGGTTCCAGTTCGTTGATGGTCTCCACGGTGTAGGTGGTGAGGCGTTTGCCTTTCGCCTTGAAGCCTTTCACGGCGATGAACTCGTCGGCTTCGACGATAAGCGGCTCGCGGAAGCTGTCGTTGCCGCCGAACACCACTTCCAGCCGCGGGTAGGCCTCGTCGGTGAGTAGGATGAGGCGGTTCTCCCTGTTCTCGCCGAGGTAGTTCTGCTTGCGGTTGGAGGGTTCGAGGGCGAAGCGCTTCAGGTAGGGATAGTTCTGCTGGTCGGCGTCGTAGAGGGCCGCTGTCCACACTTTGCGCGAATCGTACTTCTCCACCGTGCTGACGTTGTCCTCGTAATGGTTGCTCAGATCGAAATTGGTGGTGTAGAAGTCGCCGTTGGCGAGTATCACCAGGATGTTGTCGTCGCTCTGGAACTCGCCGAGGTACTCGCCCCGCCCGTCGTAGTTGAGGCGCAGGATGTCGCGGTCGAACCACACCTTGCGTCCTCCCAGCGTGGAGACGCCTTTCTGCTTGAGGGCTATCTTGTGCACGGGGAGGCGGGTGAGGATGACGCCTTGCGCCTGCCGTCCCTTGATGCTGATGTCGCAGAAGTCGCGCTCGAAGATGACGCGTCGCACGCGGGGGTTGGGCTTGAGCGTCACCTTGATGACCTCGGCCTCGCCGTTGGGGTTGGCGCTGAAGTAGGTGACGCGCGAATCGGGGGCGCCCTGGGTGACGTCGTACTCGCGGTCGCGCACCACGGAGGTGACGGCGAAGCGCTTCACGTAGGTGGTGCCGTCCTTGCCGTCGCGGTAGGCCACGTTGTAGATGGTGCGCTTGTCGTTCTTCTTGAAGATGTTGAGGTAGATCACGTTCTTGCCCACGAACTTCTTGTCGGCCACGGGGGTGATGACGTATCGACCGTCGCGGAAGAAGATGATGATGTCGTCGATGTCGGAGCAGTTGGTCACGAACTCGTCTTTCTTCAGCGCCGTGCCGACGAATCCTTCCTCGCGGTTGATGTAGAGCTTCTCGTTGGCTTCCACCACCTTGGCGGCCACGATGGTGTCGAAGTTGCGCAGCTCGGTGCGCCGGGGGAAGGCTTTGCCGTACTTCTCCTTGAGCGCGGCGTACCAGCCGATGGCGTAGTCGGTGATGTGTGCCAGGTGGTTGTCGATCGCGGCGATCTCCTCGTGCATGCGGGCGATGAGTTCGTCGGCCTTGTCGGCGTTGAAGCGCAGGATGCGTTTCATCTTTATCTCGAGCAGGCGGAGAATGTCGTCCTTGGTCACCTCGCGGATGAGGCCGGGGTAGTAGGGGGTGAGGCGGTCGTCGATGTGCGCGCAGGCGGCGTCGGTATCCTTGGCTTGCTCGTACTCCTTGTCTTTGTAGATGCGTTCCTGGATGAAGATTTTCTCGAGCGAGGCGAAGTGCAGCTCCTCGAGGATCTCGTCCTTGCGGATCTCCAGCTCGCGGCGCAGCAGGTCGCGGGTGTTGTCGGCCGACTTGCGGAGCACGTCGCTCACGCCGAGGAAGTGTGGCTTGCGCTCGTCGATGACGCAGCAGTTGGGCGAGATGCTCACCTCGCAGTCGGTGAAGGCGTAGAGGGCGTCGATGGTCTTGTCCGACGACGCTCCGGCGGCCAGGTGGACGAGTATCTCGACGTTGGCGGCGGTGTTGTCGTCCACCTTGCGCACCTTGATCTTGCTTTTGTCCACGGCCTTGAGGATGGAGTCGATGACGCTCGTGGTGGTCTTGCCGTAGGGTATCTCGGTGATGGCGAGGGTCTTGTTGTCCACCTTGTTGATTTTCGCCCGCACCTTTATCGATCCGCCCCGCTCGCCGTCGTTGTACTTCGACACGTCGATGGAGCCGCCGGTCTGGAAGTCGGGGTATAGCCGGAAGGGTTCGCCGCGGAAGTAGCTGATGGAGGCGTCGCACAGCTCGTTGAAGTTGTGCGGCATGATTTTGGAGGCGAGGCCCACGGCGATGCCTTCCACGCCTTGCGCCAGCAAGAGGGGGAATTTCACGGGGAGGGTGACGGGTTCCCGGTTGCGTCCGTCGTAGGAGAGCTTCCATTCGGTGGTCTTGGGGTTGAACACTACCTCGAGGGCGAACTTGGAGAGGCGCGCCTCGATGTACCGGGGCGCGGCGGCGCCGTCGCCCGTCAGTATGTTTCCCCAGTTCCCCTGGCAGTCGACGAGCAGCTCTTTCTGCCCCAGCTGTACCAGGGCGTCGCCAATGGAGGCGTCGCCATGCGGGTGAAACTGCATGGTGTGTCCCACGATGTTGGCCACTTTGTTGTAGCGGCCGTCGTCGAGGCGTTTCATGGAATGTAGGATGCGCCGTTGCACCGGTTTCAGCCCGTCGTTGATGTGCGGCACGGCTCTTTCCAGAATCACGTAGGAGGCATAGTCCAGAAACCAGTTTTGGTACATGCCCGTCAGTTGGTGCCTCACGTTTTCTTCCCGCCCATCGGCGGGTTTATAGTCCGAATGTCCTTCCGGCAGCTCGTTCATCCCGTCGTCCGGAAGTTCGTTCATCTCGCCGTCCGGAAGTTCGTTCATCTCGTCACTCATAAGCTCGTATATTCTCTAAATTTCGCATGCGCGGGCAAAAATACAAAAATAAATAGAGCCGTGCGACATCCGCCGTGAAAAACCGCTCATTATTTGTGTATCACACGAAAAAGCGAGTGAGCCAAGGCCTTTCGGGGCCAGGCTCACTCGCGGTGAAAAGAAAATAAAGGTTGTGTTGTTTGGGAAAAGGAATTTATGCTTTACTTGCCGCGGCGGACCGACGCGCCCATGGTCCGGTTGGCGGCCCCGATAGTTCCGCTGCCTCATTGGGCTTTCAGCTTGGTCACATTTTGGGGACATGCGGAGAGAAGGAGCGTTCTCCTTCCGCACGTTCAACGGCTTGGGCCTTGCGGCAATCGGGTAAACGATCCCCCAGTCCTTTTCCATAAGTTCCTTTGAAGCGGGTGGGCAAAGCGGAAAGGCAAAGCCCACTCGCGATAAAAGGAATCTTATTAAAAAGAATAAAAAAGGGCGGTGTTGCCGGGTAAAATGTGGTAGTGGGGACTATTTGACGCAGCGGACGGGCATGGCGTACGGAGATATAGATTGCGTCATAAAGGAATATGAATCGCCGGAAAAGCTCGCGTATGCACGATAAGTCGCACCGTTACTCCCTACACTACCACTGTAATAGTAGCCATTAATTCCCGATAACACGGCTGTCCCAGTCTCATCACGGTATCCTGATGGTGGCAAGGTTATCACTTGTCCCCATTTCGTTTTGAGTTTAGCGACATTGTCCGGATCCGAGAAAAGGTTTGGTGTTCTGCCAAACCGAGAGGTTGCATCATTTGGTACAGCGATACTACCCCATGATGAAGTATTTGGCCTCCACCACCCTTCTACGGCAGGTTCAGTCTCCGCTATGCTGTTTGATCCATAGCTGAGTTCATCGCGAGTCGGCATGCGCCACACCCCATTGGTTATATACGCGCAAATGTCTCCAAACCAAGTATTCGTTTCTTGGTCCAACACGGCTTTGCGAGGAAGAGCCTCACCTGAAGGACTACCCAAAATATCAGCCCATGTTCCACTTTCGATCGAATCGGTATCATAGCCATGAACATATCCCGCGCTCGTAGGAGTTCTTGGTATAAAAACCATTGTAGTATTGCTGAAAGCCGCCGCATCTCCTACCGGCGCAATCCCGACCAATGATCCCCACTTGAAGAACACTCCTTGATAATGTGGACTATATCCTGATGTCTGCCTAGGAACACTATTCGTGGCAGTTCCCCCGCCGTCCGCGTCGAACGTCAGTCTGCCACGCCAGTAAATATTCGACGTCGCCCAAGTCAACCGCTTCGTAATCCGGCTGTTCACCGTATATTCCTTGCCGTTCTCAAACTCGGTCGGCCCGGTCAAGGTGATCTCCTGGTCTTGATAGGTGACGTTGCCCGTGGGGTTATTGATGGTCAGGCTGTCGATGGCTATCTTCATGACGCTATCAGTAGTCCATGCATCAGGTCTCATGAAGCAGGCGGACTGGGAGAACTCGACATCGGGCGACCAGTTTGCGGGAGTGATGAACATGTTGTCCACTGGGGGATAGTAGCTCGAGACATTATTATACACATAATAGGCACTAGGCCAAGATATCTCCGAGACGTCTTTGGTGCCGTCCACGTAGTCATCCACATAGATGTCGACCCGCACCGTACGAGGGTAAAAGCCTGCCCTCACCAAGCCGATAGTTTCATCAGCACTGGCATCCACCGTTATATTCCAAGTTAACCGAGAAAACAGATGATTGAAATAGATTAGTGGATTTATCGCGGCGAGATTATCGGCGTCGATAGGCCCAGCCATGGCCAACATGGCATCATCCCCGAGGGAGGGATTAAAGATGGAAGAAGAACGAATAGAAAAAGCACCGGTACTCCTAGGTATAAGTTCTGTTTTACAATCATAGAATATCCCAACGACAGGATCGTCTGGAAATTTGTCCTCCAGAAACGGGTTGTATTCAAGCATATAATATAGCTCCTCATATCCAAGGATAGCCTCATTGCCCAGCGTAAAAAACACCAGCTTCGGCGTCACCCCTCCGGGCACGGAGAAGCTCAGCGCGCCGTCAGCTCCCACTTTCTGAACCTGAAAACCAGTGACTATATCATCTTCGTCAAGCGTGAATATCATCACCGTCGTCCCCTCACGCAGGAAATCGTCGGCCGCTTTCGTCTTCGGCGAAGAGGTGAGCGTGGATTCCAGCACGTAGCCGTCGCCCAATTCCTGGGTGAAGATCACGGGAGCTTCCGCGCCACGCGATTCAGGCACGCCATCCTGGTAGCCGGAGGCGGACACATTGAATTGTAGGGTTACCAGCCCCTTCTCGTCGGGAGTGGGCACCACGGGAGTGGGGTTTTCTTGTTCGGGTGCCAACTGGTCGCTGCCGCAGCCGCCCAATCCGAGCAGCAGGGAAGCGGAGATCATCAAATTGAATACATT
>JAISIZ010000126.1 GCA_031261785.1 Mediterranea sp. (in: CFB group bacteria) | reverse complement strand
TACGGCCAGGAAGAGAAGTCGGAGAACTACTACCAGACGGCGCTCTACATGCTCTTCACCCTCATGGGCGAACGCTCGCGCATGGAGCGGCAGACAGCCAAGGGCCGAGCCGACCTCGTGCTGGAAATCGCCGGAACCGTCTACGTCTTCGAGTTCAAGATGATCGGTTACGGCACGGCGGCCGACGCGCTAAGGCAGATCGACGAGAAAGGATACCTCATCCCCTACAACGCCAGCGGAAAGAAATTGATCAAGATCGGCGCCGCCTTCAGCAAGGAGACCCGCACGCTGGGCGAGTGGTTAGTGGGGTGATCCAACCCCTATCGATATTAGAAGTACCACACTTTTTCGATGATTGGGCAGGGATGCGCTCTACACGAATGTCTTCCAAATCGTCAGGTCGTGCCGCGGAGAAGTTCCCTTTTCACGAGAGGAGCACCCTTCTCTTCCCGAAAGAACGATTGGATGCTTACGCCATTTGACGACGGATTCCGCACACAAAAAAAGTGAGCCGCGGCATCGCTGCCCCGGCTCACGCTTGGAGAATGAATCTTATGGTTAAAATCTACGAAAAGAAAACGTTCAGATTACTCGGTGAGGGTCTTGACGCAACGGATGGGGAAAGCCCACGACGGTGCCATACCCGAAGCGTCCAATGAACTCGCATCTGTTAGTTCGGAAGCAACTATTGCCGTACCAAAACCCACAGTTCTTGCATCTGCAGCCCAGTAGTAAGCCCTTCTGTTACCGACATCGTCCAACTTGCCGATGATGTTTGTTCCATCCAAGCGTCTCCCTGACGAAGGAAGGCTATTCGTGCCATTGGTTACATATTCGTACAAGGCGAGAGATGCTTGTCCATCCTCCGTCCCCGCGCCGTTGTCTTCGGAATTAGTACCTGTAACGCTTTTCCACATCCTGCCAAGAGCAAATTCCCGAATCGTGGGAATCCGATAGCCTTGGGCGGCGGCACCTATCTGTCCCAAGTATTGGCAAATATCTCCTTGGTAAGCCGCATATGTCGCGGGGGTGTTATTGGCGGGATCGGTTAAAAAATACTCATCTATCACATTGGGAACCATACAAGGTATGTCCGTATAGCTATTATTTCCTGTGTGGTAAGAAGCTCCATCGGCTCTACCGGCATACCAAGAAGCAGAATTGACAGGAGGCACATACACCGTGACTTCGTCGCTCCAATCATTGGAATTGAGAGGCTGTTGCGCCGGGGATATTCCCACAAGGCTACCCCATTTGAAGAGCACTCCCTGCTTGGCCCAGTTCGTAGCCGGATTGGTTTCCGTAGTGTCGAATGTAAGTCTTTGATTTACGCTATCCCAGTAGATGTTCGAAATGGCGAATTCGACAGGACGTTTGGCTATCTTGCTCTTGATGGTGTACGTGTAACCTGTCCGGAAAGAGAGGCTTTGCGCTCCCGAAGCTCCTGTGTAAATGGGCATAGTTCTGTTTGCCGTGGTCAAGTCATCATATTTCGAGGGAAAGTGGAAAACCATACTATTGATATAGAATCCCGACGCATAGTCTGCCGCTCCACCGTCAAGGGTACTGGGGACAGGGACAAAACGTACGGTAGACGTGTACTCTAAACCGACACCCGTAGTACCTTCACGGTAGAACAGGATGTTGGGATTAGTGGCGGTGCCGGCAGGTGAGGCTGTCGACCAAGTACCGGCACCCGATGATACAAACACGCTTGGAAGGGTGGTTCCATCGAACGTGGCGGTGGAGAGCCGCCCTATGTACAGGCCTACAGCAGGATCGTTTGCCGTCCCATGACGCGGATAGAGGCCGACACTCAAGTCGTGCAGCTGCTGAGAGACTTGGATATCAGTGTATATGCTACTGACCTCAACCTCCCATGTCAGCTCACTAAAGAGATGAAGGAAGCCAATGGCCGGTGGATTATCCCCCTCGAAGGAGGATGCCGTAACTCCCTCCAGCTTGGAAATGAGGACATCGGTAGGCAAGCCCGTCTGGTTTCCGTCGCCAGCGAGGTACGATACCGGTATGATGGATGAGGGGAATGTCGTAGCCAACTCGTGGTATTTCCCCGTTGTGGTGTTCGTCGCCCCGGTGACGTATTTCAGCAGGTCGCTGGCCGAGGTGCCGTTTTCCGAGACGAGCACGAGGTTGCTTGTTCCCGTCTCCTTCAGGTGAATGAGCAATTTGCCGCTTTGCACGCTGGTCAGCTCATAGCCCAGTACGGGATAGCCGACATCGGCATTAGCAGGCGCTTGACTATTGTCGTAAGTCACCGCAATCACCATCACGCCATCGACCAGAGGCTCTTCGCCCGCCCTTGTGGCGGGACTGGGCACCAGCTCCGATTCCATGATGAATCCGTCGCCCAGGTCGTGGGTGAAGCGGATCGCTTCTCCTCCGTTGGCTCGGGTCGCTTCAGGGACACCGTCTTTATAGCCACCGTCGTTGGCATTGAGATAAACCGCGACCATGCCTTCGGCATCGGGAACGGGAACGGAGGGGACGGGATTGTCCGTCCCCGGGGCGGCGATATCCTCGCCGCAAGCGCCAAGGCCAAGCAGGACTGTGGCGCACATCAGGTAGAAAATACTTTTCTTCATGCTTCTGGTTCTTTTTATTTCCTTTGAATCCATGCGTTTCCTTCTCCTTGGTTAAAAGACGAAGGTTCCGCCGGTACCATCACTGTCAGAGTCCGGGCCACCGCCAGTTTGTCCACTGCCTGTGCCCACGTAGCCCGCCTCAGCATCGGGGTTTACCGTGCCGGCCATAATCTTTCCCACCTCTATCACGCACTGATGGACGGTAGGCTCCTCGTACGGGATCTTTTCACAGAGTTTTAATGCTGTCTTCTTCATAATCGTTACATTGTTATTTAGTTTAAAGAACTTGGATTGTCCGCCACAAAGGTCTGTCTTTTTTTTTTTACCGATGTCTCAAAAGATACACAAGATGTCTCTCTTTGCGCGCTAAATAGTTAAACTGTGTTTAATTATTGATTGTTACAATCGAAAGTTGCAGAATAGCGGATTACAAGCGCTCGGAAATTCGTATCCACTATCAAAGCACACCAGTTTGGCATTGCCGCATACTTTGACTTGAAAGTAATAAACGGGGCACACGCAATAGTTCGTGGATGAAGTTGGGCACTTTGTTAGCCATGAGGCAAGTTCATCTACGGAGAGTTCCGACACTATCCGCGTCGTCGTCGTAGGCGAATCTTCGCTGATCCGCGAAGTTCTCACGCGCCGCATGGAGATTTCGCGAGGTCGACAAATTTCAACCACGGATTCGCAAGGAAGGAAAAGCTCGGGCTTTTGTAATCAGATTTCGGGAATGGAAAAAAAAGCCCGAGCTTTTGTAATCAGATTTCGGGAATGGGGAAAAAAGCCCGGGCTTTTGTAATCAGATTTCGGGAATGAAGAAAAAAGCCCGAGCTTTTGTAATCAGATTTCGGGAATGAAGAAAAAAGCCCGAGCTTTTGTAATCAGATTTCGGGAATGAAGAAAAAAGCCCGAGCTTTTCGTCTCATGCGGATTGCATAAAGCTTTCGCGTCTCCGGGATAGGACCTTGCCTGACGTCTCTTCGAAGGGTGAGAAAAATGGGTGGCGCATTGACGAAGTCAGGAAATAAACGCTTGCCTGACACCTCTTCGAAGGGTGAGAAAAAATGGGCGCGCATTGACGAAGTCAGGTGCATTTCACTCTTGCCGCATTGGAGCGCGTCTCTCACGCCGCTCACCAAAAAGAAGCTTTTTGGTGTCCGCGACCTGCTTGGGACAGAAACGCCAACGTATATCTCCGCGTCGCAAACCAATTGCCGAGACATTTGTTTATACAGCCTAACCACTCTAAAAGATAGAATCGCAATGAACAAGAAACTTATTTATTTGCTGGCCATCGCAAGCATGTCGCTGGTGGCGTGCGACAGTTCCTACGAAGGAAACAAGCTGCCGGAAGTAGCCGACTATTCCGAGGCAAGATATTGGCTCAGCCTGCCTCAGGACGCCACGGAAGATGTCGACGTATTCTACGTCTACCCGACGGTAATCAGCAGTACCGCCGACTATTGCTCCATAGACGACACCGAGATGGTGACCGAGGCGACGAAGCTGTATGAAGCCTACAACGGCATCTTCGAGGGCACCAATTTCTACGCTCCCTATTACCACCAACTGAGCATCGACTACATCAGCCGACAAAAGACGGCCGAAGATACCGAAGGCGTGATAGAACGCATCCCGGCGCGCGACTGCAAGGCAGCTTTCGAATATTACCTGGCCAATCTCAACGACGGGAAACCCATCATCTTCGCGGGGCACTCGCAAGGGACAATGATCCTGAAGCAGCTCTTGCTTTGGATACGCCAGGCCCATCCCGAGGTGCTGGACCGAATGGTTGCCGCCTATATGATAGGATTTGCCATCAATCCGGATTATCTTGAGAAGGTAGGATTGCCCTTCGCGCAGGAAAGGACCGATCTGGGAGCCATCATCTGCTACAACACTGAAGCGCCGGATGCCGACCCCAGTCCCTTCACGATGGGGTTTTATGAGGATTGCCTGGCGATAAACCCGATAAACTGGACCACCACCGAAAGCTATGCCTCCAAGGACGAGAGCCTCGGTAGCCGCCTCCGTCCCGAGGATACCCCCGCCGGCGACCAGCCCCATTTCGCCGACGCCATGATCAACGCCGAGCGCGGCACGGTGGTCACCACCGCCTCGGTATCTTCAGGCGATTTCTGGCCTAAAGGCTGCCTCCATCACTACGATTTCGACCTGTTCTACTACGACCTGAAGCAAAACGTGCGGGACAGGATAGAGGCTTTCGCCAACAAGTGACAAGCGCGGTATCCGCAGGCCGCTAAAGGATCTCGCGCGCTATCCAGGCACAAGCCTCGGCGTCGGCCAGCGCGTTGTGGTGCGCCGTGAGGTCGTATCCGCACCGCGCGGCCACCGTTTGCAACTGATGGTTGGGCAACTCCCGCCCGAACACGCGCCGCGCCGCCTGGCACGTACAATGAAACTCGTAGTCGGGATAATCCATTTGATACATGCGGAAGACGGCCTTCAGGCAACCTTCGTCGAACGGACTGTTGTGCGCCACCAGCGGCAAGCCCTCGATCTTCGGCACTATCTCTTTCCACACCTTGGGGAAGACGGGCGCGTCGGCCGTATCGTCCGCCGTCAGCCCGTGTATCTGGGTGAAGCGCCACCAATGCCACTCCGGTTCGGGGTGTATCAGGCTGTAATAGCTATCCACAAACGCCCCGCCGCGCACAACAACCACGCCCACGCTGCACACGCTGGTGCGTTCGTTGTTGGCTATCTCGAAATCTATCGCCGCAAAGTCTTTCATTTCTTCCTCGCTTTATAACGCCCACGTTGCGCAACAATGGTCGTGATGAATACAATCAAGGCTACAAATTTAGATAAAAGCCGCGAACTTTCCGCCGGACAACCCTTCCATGCCCGTGCGTCCGCCCTCCTTTTTAGTTAAAGTATGCAAATAATCTAAAGAACGTTACTCACGGACGAAACTATACCGTATATTTGCTGCGAAAAGTTTCGGATGGAAACGTTTCGGATGGTTCTTTCGGGAAAGAACGAGAGAATCAGAGAGAGAGAATTAATCGTTTAAGAGAAACCATTTTGGCTTGGCGCCCCGCTTTGACCGACGGAGAGAGAACGGGATAGGCAAGGAGGAGGACGCACCCAAGAAAAAACAAGGAGAGAGACCTATGAATGACGTAAAGTTCATCGTTCGCACGAAGAGAGAATCGCTCATCAGTCCCATCCTATACGCCATGGCGTACAGGAGGATTTACCCCATCACCATATCGGCTTACCGTAGCGCCCGCACCGTGCGTGGACGAAGACGCGGCGTGCCCACACCTATATGGGAACGCCACCAGCCCGGAGAATATCGATAAATAAACAATATCCATAATTAAAAAAGAGAGTTAAAATGAAAAAGACCGTTTTTTTAGCAAGCCTGCTTGCGTTGACCTTCACAGGTTGTTCCAATGATTACGAGATGCCGAACGAGCAATCTCAGAGTGACTTGATCCCCATCTCCGTGAAAGAGATGATGGAAATCCCCGAAGGCACACGGGCCGCCTACACGGGCAACACGCCCAATGCCACCAAACCCTTCCACGCCTACGTACTGGTGTCCGAGACGAACGGAGACTACTCCACGCTCTACCAAGACACGCCGGGCAACACCCGCTACTCCGTGGAGTGGGTATCCACCAACAACACGGGATTCTACGAAGGAGTCTACTATTACCCGCAGAAGACATCCATCATGCAATCCCTCTACGTCTGCGGCTTCTACCCGTACTCGTATAGCGACGGAGCCACCACCGTGGGATGGGCGGCGAACGGGGGCATACCCACCCTCACGGGAGGAAACTCCATAGTGGGCACCATCGACGGAAAGACCGACCTGCTGGCCGCGCCGCAAGTGCAGGCCACGGTAGGCATCGACGGCAGCGTGACGCAACCCACGCTCACCTTCGCGCACCTCGGCACCTGGCTCACCATCAAGGTGAAGGCTAAGACCAACCGCGACAAGACCGCTACACAATGGGGCAAGCTGAAAGGCATAGAGGTGAACTCGGTACTGGGAAAATCCATCGCCAACAAAGCCACCCTATCACTATCCACGGGAACCGCCGTGTGGAACGGGACGCAAACGGCGCTACCCACCTTCAACTCGTCGGACCAGCCGTTCAACAACGCCGCGCTGGACATACCGCTCGAAGCCACCGAGGTATCGTACGTCATCCTCCCGGCCTTCACGTCGACGCAGACCAACGACTTCTCGCTCAGCGTGACCACCACCAAGGCGAGCGTGGACAAGACCACCACCATACCCGTGAGTCTCAACACCGCCGCCAACACGGCAGGGAAGCACATCACCCTGACACTCTCCTTCGGAGGCGAGGGCGAGTTGCAAATCCTCCCCAGCGTGGCCATCACCAAGTGGACGGACGAGAACGCGTCGGCCGACATCTAACCCCTATCGCTTGCACGGATGAAACCGTCGTGGACGACATACGCCGTAACAGTCCTTTCCCTGTCGCTGCCGCTCGCCGGCTGCGACAGGGAACTCGACGCGTTCCATCCGGCCAAGCAGCTCGTCCGGCCAACACCCACGCCCGGCGATACCGCCACGGTGCGGATACGCCCCTCCATAAGCGGATTCGCCACGGGCGCCCCGACCCGGGCGATCGACGGAGAGCGGACAAGCCCCACACGCATAAACGAAGACCTGACGATGGCGCTACACATCCGTCCACCGGCTGATCCGCCATCCACCCGGGCTACCGTGCCCCACACCGGCACCGTACGCATACTGGCCTACGCCAGCGGCGACGATCCCGCCCATGTCGCCCCCGCGGCCAACAAAAGCTTCCGGATAGAAAATGGAGAGGTCGCCGAGACACCCGAGGGCGAGATGCACGTCAAGCCCGGCACGTACGATTTCTACCTTATCACGCCCGACACGCTGAAGCTCGACGCCGGCACGGTCAGCGTCCCGCAAGGTGTCGACGCGGCATGGGGCAAGCTATCCGCCCACCCCGTCGAAAGCGCCAACGGGCAAGAACAAACCCTCGAGGCGACCCTCGATCGACAATGCGCCTGCCTCGTCGTACGAATCACGGGCGACAACCGCAGCGTCACGGCCATCACCGACGCCACACTCGCCATAAGCGGCGTGGCCTCACCCGCCGAGCACGCCACGGCCACGCTGCCCCAACCACTCATCACGCCCGATCGCACGGGCACCATAGACGCGTCCACCGCACCCGCCACCAGGCTTAACCGCGACACAGGCAACGCCTATACCTGGATATCGGACACCCTCTACCTGCTTCCCCAAGCCAATCCTACGCTGCTGGGACACATCAAGCTGAAAATCAACGGCGACCCGGACATCATCGCGTACGACAACGTCCCCCTCTCCCTCCCCGGAGGAATTACCGTCCTCGAGGCGGGAAGCGGGTACACCCTCGCCATCAACGTCTCCACGGGCTTGTGGGCCGCCTCCAACATCTACTGGAACGGCACCACGCTCACCTTCGACAAATTCCCGAAAGGCAACGAAGGGTATCAGGGCGTATATTTCAGATG
Source organism: Mediterranea sp. (in: CFB group bacteria) (assembly GCA_031261785.1). Taxonomy (GTDB): domain Bacteria; phylum Bacteroidota; class Bacteroidia; order Bacteroidales; family Bacteroidaceae; genus Bacteroides. The sequence continues at coordinate 6,137 of JAISIZ010000126.1, read as the reverse complement.
GGGATCGCTGGTCGGCGCCGGCGTCGCCCCCGACGGGGCGGTAACCAAGCTCTACGCGCCCTTGTCGACCAAAGGCCCCAACACGGGCTACGTCGTCACGACCGAGCGTAAACAGTACGGCAGCGTCCTATCGCCCAACCCGAATGGCAACGCCGCCACGGCCATATCCCTCTACAAAAGATATGCCGCCGAGAACGACGGCAGCAACCACGGCGACATCTGCGCCTATCTCACCTACGGGCAATGGCGCCTTCCCACCATCCAGGAACTCAACACCCTGCGGACAGACCCCGGCGATCCATGGCAAGGCGACAGCTACGACTATTCGGGCAATTACTTCACCGGCGACGACGCCACCAGCCCAACAGGCACCAGCATCACCACCAAGCTCTGGGGAACCAGCCAGGCGCGGTTCCCCGCCAGCGGATTCGTGGACGGTGGAAGCCAACGTCTATCCAGCGTCGGATCGGGATACTATTGGAGCAGCAGCGACGCCACCAACGTGCGCGTGATGTACTTCGACACCCATACCATCGACCCCAGCCGCAACGAACAACGCGACTTCGAGCTGCCCGTGCGCTGCATCAGGAACAGGTGAATAAAGGCGACGGGAGATTAAAAAAGGTTCCCGTCACCCCTATAACTAAGAAAAGTTTCGTATTTTTGCCCTCAATTTGAGTTAAAACATAGCGAAATGAATGTATTAGAACTAAGTGAACAGGAAATCATCCGGCGCAATAGCCTGAATGAACTCCGTGCCATGGGCATCGACCCATACCCCGCCGCCGAGTACGTGACCAATGCTTTCTCTACCGATATAAAAGACCAATTCAAGGACGAGGCAGAACCTCGACAAGTATCGGTAGCCGGCCGCATCATGAGTCGCAGGGTGATGGGAAAAGCTTCGTTCGTCGAACTGCAGGATTCCAAGGGACGCATCCAGATATACATCACCCGCGACGACATCTGCCCGGGCGAGGACAAGGAGCTGTACAACACCGTCTTCAAGCGCCTGCTCGACCTGGGCGACTTCGTAGGCATCGAAGGCTTCGTCTTCCGTACGCAAATGGGGGAAATCAGCGTACACGCCCGGAAGCTCACCGTATTGGCCAAGTCCATCAAGCCGATCCCCATCGTGAAGCACAAGGACGGGCAGGCATTCGACTCCTTCGAGGATCCCGAGCTGCGCTACCGCCAACGCTACGTGGACCTCATCGTGAACGACGGCGTGAAGGAGACCTTCCTCAAGCGAGCCGCCGTGGTGAGAACCATGCGCGCCGTACTCGACGAGGCCGGATACACCGAGGTGGAGACACCCATCCTGCAACCCATCGCCGGGGGAGCCAGCGCACGCCCCTTCATCACCCACCACAACGCGCTCGACGTCGACCTCTATCTCCGCATCGCCACGGAACTTTACCTCAAGCGCCTCATCGTGGGCGGATTCGAAGGCGTGTACGAGATCGGGAAGAACTTCCGCAACGAAGGCATGGACAAGAGCCACAACCCCGAGTTCACCTGCCTCGAGCTATACGTGCGGTACAAGGACTACAACTGGATGATGGCCTTCACCGAGAAACTGCTAGAACGCATCTGCGTGGCCGTGAACGGCAGCGCAGAGACCACCGTCGACGGCAAGACGATCAGCTTCAAGGCCCCCTACCGGCGGCTGCCTATCCTCGAAGCCATACAAGAGAAGACGGGCTACGACCTCAACGGGAAGAGCGAAGAAGAGATTCGCCAGGTCTGCCAAGCGCTGAAGATGGAAGACATTGACGACAGTATGGGCAAAGGGAAGCTGATCGACGAGATATTTGGCCAATTCTGCGAAGGAACATACATACAACCCACGTTCATCATCGACTACCCCGTCGAGATGTCGCCCCTCACCAAGACACATCGCGCCAAGCCCGGGCTGACCGAGCGCTTCGAGCTGATGGTGAACGGCAAGGAGCTGGCCAACGCCTACTCCGAGCTGAACGACCCCATCGACCAGGAGGAACGCTTCAAGGAGCAGATGCGACTGGCCGACAAGGGCGACGACGAGGCCATGATCATCGACCAGGATTTCCTCCGCGCCCTGCAATACGGCATGCCCCCCACCTCGGGCATCGGCATCGGCATCGACCGGCTGGTGATGCTGATGACCGGACAGACCACCATACAAGAGGTGCTTTTCTTCCCGCAGATGCGACCCGAGAAGACGGTAAAGAAAGACCCCGTGTCGGCCTACACCGAGCTGGGTGTCGGACCCGACTGGGTGCCCGTGCTGCAAAAGGCCGGCTACTGCACCGTGGCCGACATGAAGGAGGTCAACCCGCAAAAGCTGCACCAAGACATCTGCGGCATCAACAAGAAGTATAAGTTAGAACTGACGAACCCATCCGTGAACGACGTCACGGAGTGGATAAACAAGATTAAATGAAATTACCCGGCAAGATAGCGATCATAGGGGGTGGCAGCTGGGCGACAGCCATCGCGAAGATGTGCCTGGCCAAAGAAGACAGCATCAACTGGTACATGCGACGCGACGACCGCATAGCCGACTTCAAGCGACTGGGGCACAACCCCGCCTACCTCACGGGAGTGAAGTTCGACACCCGACGCATCATGTTCAGCTCCAACATCAACGACGTAGTCAAGGCGTCGGAGACGCTCATCTTCGTCACCCCGTCGCCCTACCTCAAGGTACACCTCAAAAAGCTGAAGACCAGGATCAGGGACAAGTTCGTCATCACGGCCATCAAAGGCATCGTGCCCGACGACAACATCATCGTCTCCGAATACTTCGTCAAGGAGTATGGCGTGCCGCCCGAGAACATCGCCGTGCTGGGAGGCCCCTGCCACGCCGAGGAGGTGGCGCTCGAACGCCTCTCGTACCTCACCATCGCCTGCCCCGACAAGGAGAAAGCCTGCTTCTTCGCCAAGCGGCTCGCCAGCTCGTTCGTCAAGACCTCCGTGAGCGACGACGTGGCCGGCATCGAGTACAGCTCCGTGCTCAAGAACGTGTACGCCATAGCCGCCGGCATCTGCACGGGGTTGAAGTACGGCGACAACTTCCAGGCCGTGCTCATCTCGAACGCCATCCAGGAGATGAACAGCTTCCTGGATGTGGTGCATCCGCTGAACAGAAACGTCGACGATTCCGTTTACTTAGGTGACTTGCTGGTGACGGCCTATTCCAACTTCAGCCGCAACCGCACGTTCGGCACCATGATCGGGAAAGGATACTCCGTGAAGAGCGCGCAGATCGAGATGGAGATGATCGCCGAAGGCTACTACGGCACCAAGTGCATCAAGGAAATCAATAAGCACTACCACGTCAACATGCCCATTCTCGACGCCGTGTACAACATCCTCTACGAACGCATCTCGCCCATGATAGAAATCAAGTTGCTGACAGACTCGTTTAGATAAAAACAATATAATAATGAGTAAGGGGCAAGAGCATAAGTGGCTAAGGAGTAAAAGTCAAGAGGTTGAATCACTGAAACTCTTGACGCGACATACTCAAATACTACTCACCGCTTGACTACTTACTACTAAAAAAAGTATATATGATTAGCTTTAACAACGAAAAAACATTTGGATTCATCTCCAAAGACAAAGTGGCGGCCTACGAGACCGCGGTAAAGAACGCGCAAGAAACGCTCGAGAAGGGCACCGGCCAGGGAAGCGACTTCCTGGGATGGCTGCATCTCCCCTCCTCCATCACGTCCGCCGAGCTGGCCGACATCAAGGCCACGGCAAAGGTACTGCGCGACAACTGTGAGGTAGTCGTGGTAGCCGGCATTGGCGGCAGCTACCTCGGCGCGCGGGCAGCCATCGAGGCGCTGTCCGACAGCTTCACCTGGCTGCACGACAAGAAGGCCGACCCCATCATCATCTACGCCGGCAACAACATCAGCGAGGACTACCTGTACGAGCTGACCACGTACCTCAAGGGACGGAGGTTCGGCGTGATCAACATATCCAAGTCGGGCACCACCACCGAGACCGCGCTCGCCTTCCGCCTGCTCAAGAAGCAATGCGAAGACCAACGCGGCAAGGAGATGGCCCGCAAGGTGATTGTCGCCATCACCGATGCGCGAAAGGGCGCCGCGCGCATCACCGCCGACCAGGAGGGATACAAGTCGTACGTCATCCCCGACAACGTGGGCGGACGATTCTCCGTGCTCACCCCCGTAGGCTTGCTGCCCATCGCCGTGGCCGGATTCGACATCGACCAGCTCATCGCCGGAGCCGTGGAGATGGAGAAAGCCTGCGGAGCCGACGTTCCCTTCGACAAGAACCCCGCCGCCATCTACGCCGCCACCCGCAACGAGCTGCACGCGAATGGCAAGCAGATAGAGATCCTCGTCAACTTCTGCCCCAAGCTGCACTACGTGAGCGAATGGTGGAAACAGCTCTTCGGCGAATCCGAGGGAAAAGAGAACAAGGGCATCTATCCCGCCTCAGTCGACTTCACCACCGACCTCCACTCCATGGGACAATGGATACAGGAAGGCGAACGCATCATCTTCGAGACCGTGGTATCCGTCGACCAAGTGAACCATGAGCTGCGAGTGCCCGCCGACGAGGCCAACCTCGACGGCCTCAACTACCTGGCCGGCAAGCGCGTGGACGAGGTGAACAAGATGGCCGAGCTGGGCACGCAGCTGGCCCACGTGGAAGGCGGAGTGCCCAACATGCGCGTGGTGATGCCGCGCCTCGACGAGTTCTGCGTCGGCAACCTCTTCTACTTCTTCGAACGGGCATGCGGCATCAGCGGCTACCTGCTCGGCGTCAACCCGTTCAACCAACCGGGCGTGGAGGCGTACAAGAAGAACATGTTCGCCCTGCTCAACAAGCCCGGCTACGAGGAGGCCTCGAAAGCCATACAGGCTAAACTGTAAGACCATATAAGGGGACAAGGGAACAGGGAGGCCAGGAAACAAGAGCCTGTCCGCCTGTCCCCTTTCTCTTTACCTTCCGCATAACCTTCTAAAAACAATATGCTTATGAAACCAATGCAAAGACAAGCCCGTACCCTCGCGTTGTGGTGCGGCCTGGCACTCACCCTGTCCGTCATGACCGGTTGCCAGAAAAGCAAACTCAAGGCGATCGTCGCCATCGCCAACCAGCAATGCCCCATCAGCATGGGCGCCATCGGGGAAGCGACCTCCATCACGTACAATGGCGAAACCGTGGAATACAAACTCAGCGTGGACGAGAAATACGTCAACGTCAAGGCATTCAATGAAAACCCCGGGCAACTCCAGTCGACGATGAAGACTATGGTCCAATCGCCCGGAGGCGAACTCAAGGAACTGGTGGACCAACTCATCGCGTCCGACGCCAGCCTGAAATTCACCTACATCGGCAAGACCTCGGGGGAGCAAGCCAGCTGCTCCATGACGGCCCAAGAGCTAAAGACGGCACGCGACACGAAGTTCACGCCCGAAGAGAGCGCCATCAACAAACTGGAAAGCATCGTGCAGGCCACCAACAACCAGCTTCCCATGACCGTGGACGAAGCGACGACGCTCACCAAGCTGGGAATGACGGACAACGATGTCATCTATTACTACGATATCGACGAAGAGAAGTGTCCCATACCGGATATCGAGAAGAGAGCCGACGCCATGAAACAAGCCATCGTGGAGAACCTGCGGGCCAACACCGCCTCCCTCGCCATCATGATAAGTTCCTGCGTGGATTGCGGAAAAGGAATCGCCTATCGCTACATCGGCAACAAGTCGGGCGACCACTACGACATCCGGCTCACCCCCGATGAGCTGGCCAAGATCTAAACGCCATCTATAAACTGTCCTTACGACCATGAAGAAAACATGAAGCCCGCGTCGCCGCGGAAAGGTCAGTCAATCCGGATCGTGACTGGAAAGTCTATCCGTACTCACGGGGACAGAAGCTCCGTACTCACGGGGAGAGGTCGACGCTCCTGTCGGGGAGAGATGGAGGGCTCCTCTCGGGGATAGGTGAAAGCTTCTATCGAGGAGAGGTGAAGCCTTCTATCGAGGAGAGGTGAAGGCTTCTATCGAGTACGATTAGTTCGCACGTCGTTTACGCCGTGCGAACTAATCACTAATTAAAGTTTCCCACCCCTTCGCTCACAGGTTAGACCTGGTTACAGATCC